>NZ_JAMYTM010000021.1:0-131717 GCF_040322475.1 Mesorhizobium sp. M0140
ACCAACTCAGAACATGCCCGGCCCTCACGCTTTTAGTTCCCTTCGCTTCTTCTTTTTTTTCTCCCCACGCCCCCCCCCCCACCAATCATTGTATTTCCCGCGGGGCCGCCGCGCGGGCCCCCCCCCGACAGATGTTCCGGATGTGTGGACCAACAGCTGACGTGCGGGTTCCGTCCTGAAGACCGGGCGACGCAGGCCGAGGGCCGGCTTGACGGCCCAGCGCAACCACAAAGATTTTTTGCCATCAGCGAACCGCGGAGCTCAGGCACCGCGCCGCCGCAATTGGACACTCGAAAACCTTGGACAACCAAGGTGATGCAGACCGGCCACCCGTACCGGCTCAGGCAAGCACCGCGCTCATCCCGCAAGACACGAGTCACATGAACGCTCCGGCAATCGCGAGGGAATCTCGCCTCGCTGGTCGCCACCCTTCCAAACATCACTGGTGTCATTCAAACGGACGAGGACAGGCACCTGGTGTCCCCCTAGCGTGCACTCGGGCGGCATGCGCTCAGAGGTGATTAAACCGGGCCATGGCAGCATCGAGAGCCAATCGGCCATGTGCGCTTGGGAGAGGCAGATGAACCCGCACCTGGTCTGCGTGGGAGGCGAGGATCACGCCTTGAGAGTTCCCTTCCTCATCGCGCTGCGAGAGAAAGGCTTTCGCGTTACGGCGGTCTCGAGCGGTTCTCCCGTACCGTTTTTACGGCATGACATTTCGCATCACAGGTTCTCCTTCGACCGCTTTGCAAGCGGAGGCGGGGAATGGCGCACTCTCGGAACGATGCGCCGCTTGATGCAGGAGCTTCAGCCTGACATCATCCAGAGCTTCGACACCAAGCCAAATCTGTTAACGCCCCTTTCGGTACGGGGAACTGTTCCGGTCATTCGCACCATCAACGGACTGGGATGGACGTTCTCATCGCTGGAGCCTCGAGCCCTGGCCTTGCGTCCGGTCTATTGCGCACTGCAATGGCTTGCGTCTTCCTGGACGGCAGCGACCGTATTCCAAAATAGCGACGACCAACTGTTCTTCGAGCGCTTTCGGCTGATCGGTCGCGGAAGTTCGCGACTGATACGCAGTTCCGGAATCGATGTCGGCGCGTTCGCAACGGTGCGCCATCTCGGGTCCTCAGCAACGAAGATGCGAAAGGACCTCGGCCTTCAGTCCGCCGAAGTGGTGATCTTCGTCGGCCGTTTGACGCGCCAGAAAGGCGTGGCGACCCTTCTCAAGGCGGTCCCTCGCATTCTGTCCGCAAGGCCCTCGGCACGGTTTGTGCTCGTCGGCCCACGAGAATCCGAAGGCTCATTCGCAATCGACAAGTCGGAACTCGATCGGCATGCACCTCATGTGCTGGCCTTGGGTCCACGACGCGATGTCGCCGACCTCCTTGGCATGGCCGATGTATTCGCCTTTCCCACTCAGTATCGCGAAGGGGTTCCGCGTGTATTGCTGGAGGCGGGGCTGGCGGGACTGCCCATCGTGGCCTCAAGGATGCCAGGCTGCAGCGACGTCGTCGAAGACGGATGGAACGGCTACCTGGTTGCGCCGCATGATGCCGATGCCCTCGCCTCGCGAACAATAGACTTGCTGTCCGACCGCGCGGCGGCCAAGGCGATGGGCGCCCGTTCTGTTGAACTTGTCCGGAAGCGATTTGCCCTGCCGCTGGTGGTCGACCAGTACTGCGACCTTTACGACAACACACTCCGCGCGGGGCACATGCGACCGCTCCCTGCCGTTGGGCTTGGAGGCGGCCTCGCAAATCACCGAGGCGGGGCACATCAATGATCCGGGACGCCTTGCTCGCCCTGGGGGTTGCTATGTCCTATGCGACGCAACTAGGCGTTCCGGGATTGCCGCTCGGCTATGGCGAATTGTTCATCGCGATCTGGATCGTGCTGGCGATTGGACGAATACTCGCTGGCGGTCGTCTCCAGCTCACACCCGCTTTTGTCCAACTGGCGAGCTTCTGGCTGCTCCTGTCGCTCGCTTTGGGGATCGGCACGATCGTCGGTTACCTGACCACCGTTCTTTATCTGACCGGGTTTGTACATGACATTATGGCATATGTGTTGCTGGCAAGCTTTACGTGCCTGGCCGCGGCGGAGCCGGACGCCGATCGGCATCTGCGCCGCAGCGCATGGTACGTGGTCGCGTTTGCCAATGGAGCCTTTGTGATACAGCTTGGCTTGGCTTATGGTGCGATCCACCAATCCGGCGTCGATCCCTGGTATTGGGACCGGTTCCGCGGCTGGTCAGAGAACCCGAACCAACTCGCGCTCTATTGCGCGCTCTTTGGCCCGCTGGCTTTGCATCTTGCCACGACCACGCGCAACCCATGGGCTCGTTTGCTAGCATTCTCATGCCTGCTCCTGACGTTCTATGTCGGCCGACTGACGAAGAGCGACACCTATCTCTATACCAGCATCCTGAGCTGCCTCATCTTCATCGGATTGCGGCTTCGTGCATGGATAGCAACGAGCGGCCGCGCCAGCATGCCCCGCCTGGCGGCAATTATGCTGTTGGCAGGCTCCTTCCCTCTAGCGCTTGCAATGACGCCGTACGCGCTCACCGAAGAGACCAGCGTCGCCAATTTTGCGAAGAGCCTTACCAAAGACGAAGGCGGGGAAGCGACCGTCGAAACGTTCGAACTCCGGCTTTATCTGTGGCAGGAGGCTGTGGAAAAAGGATTGAAATCCGGGTCCCTGGGACTGGGCCCTGGCCCCCACCTCGAGCGGCCTCCCGTGGCCGACCGTCAATTTCTACAGCGACCTTTCGAGGCGCATAACACCGTTCTCGACCTTTACCTGCAGGGCGGATTGCTTGCCGTGATGGCGTTGGTCTGGATCGTGGGCGCCGCCATGTCCTCCGCCTGGCGAGCGGGATTCGACGCCCTGCTGGTGCTCGGGGGATCGACGATAATCTTCAGCATGCCTCACCTGATCATCCGCCACCCGATCGTGTGGTTTTCGCTGGCTTTCTGCCTCGTTGCCGGAAATCCGACCGCACTTCGGCGGCAGCTTGCTGAACCGAGGGTGGCCTAATGTGTGGGATCGCGGGAATTCTATTGGCTTCGGACGCTCTGGACATAAAGCCGCTTGGAGCGATCGGGCGGATGACTGCATCGCTGCGTCACCGGGGGCCGGATGGCGAGGGGCTCTGGATCGACCGCGAAGCTGGAATCGCACTGGGCCACAGGCGGTTGGCAATTGTCGACCTGTCAGCCGCCGGGCACCAGCCGATGCATTCCGCGAGCGGTCGGTACGTGATCACCTTCAACGGTGAGATATACAATTTTCGCGATTTGCGTAGCGAACTCGAGTGTGCGGGCCAAACCTTTCAAGGTGCTAGCGACACCGAAGTGATGCTCTGCGCAATCGAGCATTGGGGGCTTGAGGCCGCCCTCAATCGCTTTGCCGGTATGTTCGTCTTCGCATTGTGGGATCTCAAGACAAGAACCCTGCATCTGGCCCGCGACAGAATGGGCAAAAAGCCCCTCTATGTCGCATCGACCCGAGATGCGCTGGTTTTCGCGTCTGAGCTGAAGGCGATCAATTGCTTTCCGGGCTTTTCTCCCGACCTTGATCTTAATGCCGCCGCGGCAATGCTTTCGACGGGATGGGTGCCGGACCATCGCTGTATCTGGCGAAGCGTGTTCAAACTGCCGCCTGGTTCTGTCCTTTCCGTCACGGCGGCGAATTTTGCCGAAGACCGCAGCGCGGACCGTCTTTCCCGATGCGTTCACCGCTGGTGGTCGCTGGCTGCCGTCGCTGCCGATGGGCGACGGAATCCCGCCATCGGCACCGACGAAGATCTGGTTGACGAACTGGACAACCGGCTTCGGCTGGCTGTGCGGGAACGTATGATCGCCGACGTGCCTCTGGGCGGCTTCCTGTCGGGCGGGATCGACAGCTCAGCCGTGATCGCCTTGATGCAGGCCCAATCCTGCAAGCCGGTTCGCAGCTTCACGATCTCGTTCGGAGAGGGCGGCTTTGATGAAGCTCCATACGCAGCGGCCGTTGCCCGTCATCTGGGTACCGACCACTCCGAACTTCACCTCTCGCCAAGCGCCGCACGTGACGTCATTCCCGAGTTGCCCCAGGTCTGGGATGAACCCTTCGCCGATGAATCACAAATACCGACCTTGCTCGTTGCCAGGCTCGCTCGTCAGCACGTCACCGTAGCGCTGTCGGGCGACGGTGGTGACGAATGCTTCGCAGGATACGGCCGCCACTTTATGGCGGAGCGGCTGAAACGGCACCTGCGCCTGCCCCGACAACTGCGCCGAACCTTGGCGGCAGGGGCAGGGTTTTTCGCACGCGCCGGACGTGACGATGCCGTTGGCAAACTGCCGCTCTCTGCGAGCGCGAGGCATTTTATCCGGAGCGACCGAATGGAACGCCTCGCCCGGCTGCTCACGGCATCGAACGAAGACGAATTGTTTCAGCGGCTGGCGCGGCCACAAGCTGAAAACCTTGGATATCAGCGGCCGACCGAACCAACCCACGGCTACGGCGGTCCGCCGCTTGACGACCTGCTCTCCCGTCTTCTGTACGATGACATGGCGGGCTACTTGCCTGGCGATATCTTGGTGAAGCTGGACCGTGCCACCATGGCCAACAGCCTTGAGGGTCGGTGTCCTCTGCTTGACCACCGCGTTGTCGAATTCTCCTGGCGGCTGCCATCCAACATGAAAGTTCGTGATGGCGCCGGCAAATGGATCCTTCGCCAATTGCTACGCCGCTATCTCCCGCAGCACCTGATCGAGCGTCCGAAACAAGGCTTCGATGTCCCTATCGCTGCATGGCTGCGGGGTCCGCTGCGCAACTGGGCCACCGATCTTCTCGCCGACATGCGAACCGAAAGCAGTGACGTATTGGACACCGCGAAGATCGACGCCTGCTGGCGCGATCACATTGATGGCCATAACCGCTCGCGCGAATTGTGGTCCGCGTTGATGTTCCAGGCCTGGCGGAGCAAGGCCAATCGGCAAGCACAGCAAACCGGCCCAACTCATGAACGCGACCTGGCAGGAGTGTAAGATGGTAGGTTCCGCAATCAGCCCGATCCAGCTGCCACGGGTCAATCAACTACCAGCACCGGTTCTCGAAGGCAGAGTGCCCGTGCGGTCATTGCGTGAGTATGTCGAGCCGCCCACCGCGTCGCGCCAACTCTTCGTGATTCTGGCAAGGAGAAAATGGTCTATTGTTGCCTTCGCTGTGTTGGGCGGCTTGTTGGCGGGGTTGCTGGGAAGCCTTCGACCAGTTCTCTACGAGTCAACAACCCAGCTTATCGTCGACGCCCCCTCGCGCGGTTCACTGCCCGTCGGCGCCCCGTCTTCGCAGGACCTCGTTGATTCAAGCATAGATGACCACATCACGATGTTATCGTCGCAAGATCACCTGCGCCGCGTCATGGCGGCACTGCGCAAGACAGGTGCGGCGGAAACCGGACAGGACAATTCCGCGAGCAGGAATTCCCGGCTTGAACCGTCTGCCACCCCTCCCCCAAGGACACGCTCACTTGCCGGCGGTCTACTGGACTGGCTGTGGCCAGGGGCGGACCAGGCAGCCAACGGTCCACAAGCCGAGGATGCCTCCGAGTTGAGAGATTTGCGGCGAGGCATGCGGGTCGGGCAGGAGCTGCGATCGAGAGTAATCTCCGTCGCTTTTGCCGATGACAGCCCCGCGCGGGCGGCGCTCGTGGCCAACACATTCGCTCAGGTTTATGTCGACTCCCTAGCGAAAAAAAGGCAGGCATCCGACCAGCAAGAGCTCGATGCGATCACCGCCAGTTTGCCCGGGCTGCAAAATGATCTGCAGGCAGCGGCAGACCGCCTTGAGAAATATCGGCTGAGCCACGGAGCCATCGACCAAGGCTCGGCTGACAATGCAGCCAGGGAACGGGCCGACCTCAGCCAGCAATTGTCGATGTCAAAGGCGGACCTCGCCGCTGTGGAATCTCGGCTTCGATACGTCCAGGGGCTTCGAGAGCATGGGGCCTCTCTCACCGCCTTGGCCGAAGCTATTGGCGCGCCTGAACTTGCCGACCTTGCGGCTCGACAGGCTCTCGCGCCGGCAGACCAGGAACTCAGAGCCACGATGCAAAGCAAGATCGAACAAGGCGTCGACAAGATTGCTGCCGATGCAAACATTTTCCGTGCACAGATCGCCGCTCTTGAAAGCCGAAAGAACATCCTGGATGCGGTCATGGCCGACACCGCCAGCCGGCTTTCCGGTTTGCGGGCTCTCGAGCCGCAGGTCAGCCTGCTGACCCAGCGATATAACGAACTCCTTGGTCGACAACAGGATTTGACGCGGCGTATCGGAGTTCCCTCAGCTGGAATTTCCATCCTGTCCGCTGCTTGGCCGTCGACTATCCCGCAGACCTTGCCAGCCATCTTCCTTGTTCCCCCTGGGATGATCTTATTCGCCATTCTGGGGGCGATGTACGTCACGATGCGCAATCATTTTGACCGGACTTTCCGTGGCGAGGCCGAGGCAGAAGCGGTGCTCAAGGTTCCATGTGTGGGGCAGATTCCCGAAGCAGGCGGAATGCATGCCAAACAACTGCGAAACCTCGTGCTGGGGGAGCGCAGGTCCGCATATAGCCGCGCCGTGACGTCGTTGCTGATTGCGGCGGCACCAAATGCGCTAAGGGCTCGTTCGTCGTACACGGCGCTTGTCACCTCCAGCGTGCCGCAGGATGGCGGGACCGAGCTCGCGTGGAGCCTGGCGCTCGCCGGCACGCGACTGGGCGGTCGAGTTCTGTTGGTCGATCTTGAACGCAAGGGCGTTCAGCTCACGCTCGAGTTCCTGCACCAGTTCAGCGAACGCAAGAACCGCCATTCCTTCGCTGACTATGTTTGCAATCGCTGCGACCTGGAAGGTGCCGTTGCCAGGCTGCATGAAATCGGGATCGACGTAATGACCGCCGCTCCGTCGGACGACCTGCTGGCGCTGCTATCATGCGAGGACGGAGGCAAAGTGATGGCGGATCTGCACGCGACCTATCGCATCGTGATCATAAACCTGCCGTCGGCGCTGGGGCAGCCGGAAGCCAAATTTCTGCCAGGATGGGCGGACGTGGTTCTTTTCGCCATCCGGTGGAGGAAAACGCCACGCACCCTCGCTCGCGGGGTGCTGGAACTCCTTCAGGGCAACGGTTCTCTTGCGATACCTGTTGGCAGTGTCCTCACGCGAGTGAATCTGAAAAAACATGCCGGATATCGGCTCGAGGACAGCGCTGACCTCTTGCGCGAGCAAATAGCATGACGGCCACAGGCTCGTCCTTGGGCTACGGACGATCCTGGGGCGGTTCATCCAGGGAGCGGCCAGGACGATTCACGGTGCAGCCTGTCAGCAGAGCGCGTCATTCAGGTGAATGATGGCAAGGTCCGGTGTGCATCGTAGGCTGCGGCAATCCCCGATATTTGCCTCCCTCGGAAGCGCGAACCGATGGCACCAAGCGACCTTCTGAGACCCAAGACGGTTCCTGCGGCAGGCACAGCCATCATCGTTGTTCGGCCGAGCCCGATCGGCTCGATCATTCGTGCAGCAAGCGGAGTGTCGGCAATGGCGATTGTCGGCCAGCTCACCCTTCTTGCCGCAATCCCGGTTTTGGCGCGGCTCTATTCGCCGGCCGATTTCGGCATCTTTACGATTTATCTGTCGATCGTGAACATACTCGCCGGGGTCGCGGCATTGCGCTTCGAGGCTTCGCTCTATGGGGTCAAGGGGAACGCGCAGGCCTATGTGACGGTCAAGCTTATTCTCTTGGCTGTGTTCGTGACGACCGTCCTGGCCTTTTCGGCCGGACAGATGCTGTCGAACCTTGCTCCCAATCGCCTCGGCTCGCTCGCCTGGCTCATTCCGATTGGAATGGGAGGCGCAGGTCTGGTCGAAGCCATGAACTGCTGGAGTCTGCGTGCCGGGCTTTTGCGCGATTTTGCTCTCGGGCGCCTGATCCTGCCGGCGAGCATGGCTGCACTGCAATTGGCTTTCGGCATCGCCGAACTCGGCGGTGAAGCGATGATCCATGCCCATATTTTAAGCCAGTTCGTCTTCATCGGGGTGATCGGCTATCGGGTGATGAGTTGGGAGGATTTGCGTGGCATCGCCTGGGCACCTTGGCGTGCGGTATTGGAAAAGGCTCGGCGGGAATACAAATTTCCTCTGTTCGATATTCCCGCAACGCTCGCGAGCATAGCAATCAACAATCTTCCAGCAGTCCTTGTCGGCGGGCTGTTCGGCACCGCATTTGCCGGATATTTGGGCGTGGCCGCGCGGCTGGTCACCGGTCCGGTGACGCTGATCGCCACACCGCTCAGCAATGTTTTTGTCGCCGAAGCAAACCGGAACAGCAATCGTGGACACCTGCTTGGTGTGGCGCGCGGGCTTCTCCTGCTGGCCGCCGCCTTTACCGCGGTGCCGATCTTGCTGCTCGGCCTCGCCGCGCCCTATGTGGTCGTTCCGCTTCTGGGCGAGCCTTGGATGCCCACTGCGGAAATCATGACCGCACTGGCGCTGATGGGCGCGGCACAGGCGTTGTCGACTCCGCTCAGCGACGTTCCCGCTCTGTTACGGCGGCAAGGAACAAGACTGGTCATCGACCTCGCACGGGCGGTTCTCGTGTTTGGCCCGCTGCTCGCCGGCGCCCAGGCGGGCTGGCAGCCAGTCACCGTCATCTATTTCATGGCCGCCGGCGGCGCGTCGGGTTTCGCTCTGAAAATGGCAGCATCACTGTATCTGTTGACCCACGACCCTCAACCAGCAGGCGCTGCAACGTGCATCCAACATGAATGTCTCGAGGAAAAAACACCATGAATTCGTCGTCGGTTGACAACCTTCAAGCGGCAGTTGCGGTCACCCAGCATGACCGGGCCGATCTCTCGTGGTCACGCCCTTTTATCTCGGTCGGGATACCAACCTTTCGTCGACCGGATACGATCCGCAGGGCGATCGACAGCGTCTTGGGCCAGGATTACTCCGATTGGGAGTTGGTCGTGAGCGACGACGAGGGGCCGGAGGGCGAGACCTGGGCTATCGTGACCGACTACGCACGGAGCGAACCTCGCATCCGCATCATCGAAAACAGTCGAGGTCGCGGTCAGGTGGAGAACACCAACAACGCTATGCTGGCTTGCTCCGGACGATGGATCAAGTTGCTACATGACGATGACTGGCTTGCGCCAGGTGCACTCAGGACATTCGCCGAAATTGCCAAACAGTACCCCTCAGTCGCCTTCATGACGTCAGCCGCAAACATAATCGAGGACAAGCGAGTGCGATTTCGCCAAGTCCCCAAGCAGCAGGAACCGATCTCGCTTTATTCCAGCCAGCAGTGCCTGATGGACCTCTATCTGGTGCGCGCGACACGCTGCCTGGGGATTATTCCATCCACATTGTTGATCAACAGCGACGTCATTCGTGCCGGCTGCTTGATGCGCACGCACAAAGAGATTCCGGCCGGAGTGGATCAACTGTTCTTCGTGGATCTAGCCAGCCATGGGGACATGGTGGCGATAAGCGATCCGCTTACCTTTTACGATGCAACGAACCATCCAAGCATTACAACGTCAAAGAGTTTCCGCGAGGTCGACGAAGTGACCCTCGCCGTCAAACAGCTTAACTGGAATCTCATCAAGGACCGCAACCATCTCCCGCCTCCCGAGACATTGCTGCGGGCATTGCGGGTTGCTCGTATTCCCATGAGGTTCCACCAGCAGTCCTGGTTGACCACGTTCCTGGACGGGATTCAGATCTTCCGGCCTTCCGTCATGAAGGTGGCGGGCTGGCACGTGCTTAACCACGTGTTTGCAATCCGCCCAAGATTGGGCCGGGTGCGCACACGACGGCGGTAGGGTGAGGCTGGCGGACAAGCACGCCGGCAACAGATTGCGCGCGCACAAGCCTGTTGCGCGCGCGCATGGTACGGCCGTTACCTCACGGCAAGACGCATATGCGCCCAAGAAGAGCTACCAGTTCCGCCTGGCGCCGTGTTTCGGTCTTGGCGAAGAGCGACGCCAGCTGTGACCTTATCGTGGTCCGGCTCAAGCGCCGCTTGCGGGCTATCTCCAAAGGGGCATCGCCCTGCGCCAAGCGCAGCGCGAGTTGCGTTTCGGCACTCGTCAGACCAAACATTCTTTGCAGCGTCTGGGGATTTGGCCCGGACCTGTTTTCACGATCCAGCAGCGCCACGATACTCGTCGCGTCAGGCGTTGCTATGCCCTTCTCGTTCAAAATCAAGGGCCTGTCGCCCATACCGCGGATCACCACCCATGAAAGCGTGCCAGGAAGAAAATTCCCCGGCACGTTTGCGATCAGCCGCCTCAGAGCAACCGACACCTTGCCGGCCGTATCAGCTGCCTCGCCCTCGCGCTCCAAGGTGTTTTGAGCGGCTGAATTCCACTCCATGACCTTCCTGTCGCTGTTCAGGATCAGATAGCCACACCCGATGCGATCAAGCATTCTCACAACAGATGCAAGGCTGCTCTGCTTTGGCTCGACAGCCACGCCGTCGAACCTTTGTGGTGCTTGGTGCCAGGCGGAACTATGGCCACCCTGCGTTCTCAAGGCCGAGACGGGCTTTCCCCCGAAACTTCCATATTGGCGACCAAGAATTCCATCATGCTGCCTACCAACCAGTGCCATTTTCTTACCTCCCGCAAAACGGCAACGCCTCCCTGTCAGGAGGTGCCTTAAACATGTCAGTCAGGTCGCTTGGAGAGTTGCGGTCCGATCCGCCCCCGACAACGGACAAAATGCGCGCTACAATCCCGGGGAACAATCCTGCGGTCGGACTAGTCTGTACGCTTTTCGGTCTAATCTCGACGGACTAGTCAGAAGGTTATAGTCTGGCACATGCGTTTGCATTCGCTCAGTTTGCATCCGAACAGCTCAGGCAAGTTGCTAACCCACCTTGCCTCGATGTCGCTCCTGGTCGCGACACTTGCGGTCGAGACAGCGCTGCCCGCCTCCATGGCATACGACATCGGCTTTTTTGAGTTTGTTCCCACCATTATTGCCATCTCATATCTCGAAGATCGCCTGATTGCCCTTGCGGCAACGTTTGTGATGGTGACTGTCGGCTTGTTGGCGCGGGATGTCCTTCACAATCCAACCGACGTCGACGTTTGGATTAGGGCCATCCTGCTGCTGGTTGCAGGGGGGATGATCGCCCTGACTTTCCACCGGCAGAGGCAGGACTACCGCACCCTTTTGCGGGTTGCAGAGGCTAGACTCGTGGCCTTGGAGGCGACCGAAAACAGTTATCGCTGGGCATTTGAACGTGCCGCTATCGGCTTTGCCAATATGAGCGAGAACGGAGAGTTGCAACGATCCAACAAACGTCTTTGTGAGATGACAGGGTATGCCGAGGAGGAGCTTTCTAGTTTGCCAGTCAGGGCACTCGTCCATCCTGACGACAACCACACTTTGGCGGAAGCATTGACTCGCCTCAAAGACACGACTTCGTTCGGCTCGGAGATCCGTCTCCTGAGAAAGGACGGCACGGTTTTGTGGACAAGATTGGCGCTGTCTTTGGCCGTGCCAGCTGATGCTCTCCCTCAAAGCATCTTTGTAATGGTGGACGACATATCGGGAGAGCGAACCGCCCGCGAGGCACTCCGGGCTCAGAAGGAATGGTTGGACCTGGCGCTGTCGTCCAGCCGGTTGGGAACATGGCGCATAGACTTCGAGAGCGGATCCGTGAACGGCTCGGCCGCGTTCTGGGAAATGATGGGACTGGCACCCGCGCCGAGCCGTCCGCTGCAGGAACTGGCTGCGGTCGTTCATCCAGCCGACTTGCCTAATTTGACGGCCCCGGGAGAGCTTGCATCCGGCGCCAACTATGACGCGGAGATCCGCATCAGGCGAGCTGGCGGACATATCCGCTGGATTGCTCTTCGCGGACGGGACGAATTGCGCGATGGTCGTGCACAGCGAATAGGAGTCGCCGCGGATGTCACCGATCGGCGCATAACCATTCTGCTGCGGGCTGCGGCGAAGAAGCGAGAGCGGGCCATGCTTGAACAGCGCCACAGGCTCAACAATCTGTTTCCGGTGATCACGGCGCTTGTGAATATGGTTAGTGCCCCCGACAACGATATCGCCCGCTATAAGCAGACACTGATCCAAAAAATCGGCGCACTCCAGGCGACGCATCTGCTTCTTTCACGCGATGGCAACCTGTCGGCGTCCTTGCGCGACCTCATCGTTCAGGAATTGCAGCCCTACATGGGGACGCACAACATCTCGATCAGTGGGCCCGAAGTAAAAATCGCAGAGGGTTCGGCTGAGAGCTTCGCAATGATCGTTCACGAGCTTACGACCAATTCCGTGAAGCATGGGGCTCTCGGCACTCCGGCAGGCCGGATCGAGGTCATGTGGCAATTCACAGCCCAGGAGCCCGGCGCCGACATCGTGTTTGAATGGTCGGAATCGGGAGAGCGCCGGGTCTCCACCTCGGCTCGGCGCGGTTTTGGGTCGTTGATCATTGGAGCCGACGGTGAGCCTATCGTGGGTCACTCTTCCAAGCTTGAGATGCTGGCTCACGGACTGAAATATTCGGTCCGGCTGCCGCCAAAAGCAATCGGCGCTAGTTGACGTCTCTGGCGGCCCATGTCTTCAGCAGAACCGCGGCCTCTGTCCGATTTCGTGCCCCAAGTTCGCGCAGGACGGCGGCGGCATGAATCTTCGTCGTCGCTTCTGCAATTTCAAGAGAGCGGGCAATCTCTTTGTTCGAGTAACCTTCGGCCATCAACCTGAGGACTTCCTTCTGTCTGGACGTAAGCCTGCCCAGATTGTTGACGCTGGTGGTCCTGTGGGGCATTCGCGTGGGAGCCTCGGATGGAAGGCGTACCGGCTCCTTGGACCTTTGTGAAAGAAGTGCCGGAACGTAAATACGGCCGGCCAGGATTTCCTTCACCGCCAGGACCACCTCCTCGTCCGTTTGGGACTTTACGATATAGCCATGAAGTCCAATCGAGAGGGCAGTTAGAATCTCGGCGCGTGAATCGGTCCCTGAAACAATTGCAAACCGTGTGTCGGGATGAGCCGGTAAGACGTCGCGAAGATCGTCCTGGCCGGACAGTCCTGGCATGTTCAGGTCGATGACGGCGAGATCAACGGGCGCCTGATCTTCAAGCAGGCTTATGACGGTATCAAAACACGCCGCTTCGAATATTTCCAAGTCTGGAATGCCGGCCATCAATGCCAGTCGCAGCCCACGACGATACAAGCCGTGATCATCGGCGATGATAATACGATACATGAACCACCCACCTTTTGGCAGCCCGCATGTGTCCCTAGCTGCCGAACCCTCCCTTTGGATGGACTGTACGGTGACCCAACACAGATCAGCCGCCCGCTGATCCCCCGTATGTCGACGCTCGTCGCCGCCCATCCGCACATTTCAACCTGCTAATATAGCTTACAATCGCACACATTTCAGGGCCAGATAGCAAAGTGTTTTTTTCGTACGAACGGTAGCGATGCCCTTCCGAGAAGGTCGTTACCGGCGCCGGACATGCGCACAGCAGTTGCCAATCGAGCGGCTACAGCTCCCAGCTCTGATTGACCGCCCTGCCGCGCCCATGCCCTGCCGGCTGGAATATTGAAATCAAAACGCCGGGAAAGTGCCATTCAAATGCACGACGACGCCTTCTCGGGCGCCACTTACCATCGCTGCACCCGGAGAGGCGAAACCAACACTGGCGTACCTTCCGGCCGGTGGGCTGGACCCATCACACCGCGACAGTCGTATCAATAGGAGGACGAGATGAAAGCGGTCATTCAGTGCGGTGGAATGGGAACACGCCTTCGGCCTTTCACATCCATCTTGCCCAAGCCTCTCATGCCGATCGGTGCTCGACCGGTTCTTGAATTGCTTTTGAAGTGGCTGCGACGGAACGGCATTCAGGAAGTCTACGTCACGACCGGCTATCTGGGGCACTTGATCCGCACCGTATGCGGAGACGGATCACAGTGGAATCTAAGGATACGCTATACCCAGGAGCTGGAACCTCTCGGCACTATCGGCCCGCTCTCCCTGATCAGGGAGGAACTGGACGAGCCGTTCATTGTTCTCAATGGGGACGTACTTACCGATCTCAGTCTCAGCCGGTTTGTGGCATCACACCGGACTCACACGGATCCAGTCACCATAGCCACCGCTTCCCGCGTCATCAAGATGGACTTCGGCGTCATCGACGAGATCGACAATACTGTTAAAGTATTTCGTGAAAAACCGACTCTATCTCATCTGGTAAGCATGGGTATATATTGCATGAACCCAGATGTTTTCCGTTTTATACCTGACGGTATCGCCTTCGGATTCGACGACCTCATGCTGCAGATGATGCAAAACGGCACGAATGTGCACGTCTACAAACATGATGGGCTTTGGCTGGATATCGGACGCGTTGAAGATTTTCAAAACGCACAAACCATTGCCTGGGAAGAGCAGTCCGCATCGATCGAGGTCTCGGCAGCGGCCGCTTGAGGGCCAAACGCTCGGCCGCGCCAACATGAGGAGGTCGTAATGCTCTTGGTCAGCGCTCCTATTCTTGGCTTTCCGGAAAAGGCGGCCCTGGCCAAAGTTGTCGACAGTGGGTGGCTGACGATGGGGGACCAGGTACGAGCCTTTGAAGAGGCCTTCGCGGCCGTGCATGATGCGGTCGATTGCGTCGCCGTCAGCTCTTGCACCGCCGCCCTGCATCTCATTCTCCATGCACTTGGGATCGGCCCTGGAGACGAAGTGCTGGTTCCCTCGCTGACCTTCGTGGCGACCGCGAATGCAGTGCTCTACGTAGGAGCAACACCGGTATTCGTCGACATAGAGTCGGCCGAAGTGCCACTGATGTCTCTAAGCGACGCGGAAGCCAAGTGCACCGGACGCACCAAGGCAGTCATTCTCGTCCATTTTGCCGGCTACCTCGCCGACCGGGAAGAATGGCAGAGATTTGCCCGTGTGCGAGGACTGCATATCGTCGAGGATGCCGCGCATGCTCCCGGCCTTAAGGAGGTGGGGACTTACGGTGCGGCCGCGGCCTTTAGCTTCTACGGCAACAAGAACATGACCACCGCGGAAGGCGGGGCCGTTATCGCCCGGGATGCACAGCTCCGTGAAGCGATCCGCCAGGCTCGCGGACATGGGATGACCAGTGGCACACATCAGCGGCTGAACAGCCGCACGCCGCAATACGACGTGACGATGCTCGGTTTCAATTATCGCATGGACGAATTGCGCGCCGCTATCGGCTTGGTCCAACTTCAGAACCTGCAGGAATGGAATGAAATCCGGCGCATATTGGTCGTCCTCTATCGGCGTCTGATCGCAGATTATTGCTCGGCTGTGACAGTCCCGTTCGGCAAACCGCGGACCTCGGCCTACCACATCATGCCTGTCCTCCTGCCGCATGACGTCGACCGGCAAACGGTAATCGACCATCTGCGAACGAAGGGTATACAGACCACAATCCACTATACGCCCGTGCACCAGATGACGCTTTATCGCCAGATGTTCACTGAAATCCATCTGCCGAAGACCGAGGACTTCGCGCAGCGGGAATTGACGATTCCACTACACCCGCAAATTACGGCAAGTGCGATCGAGTCGGTGGTTGTTGCGTTGGCCACGGCGATTGAAGGCAGCGGGCGGGCGGGAGCCGCGGCATGAACGCACTCGACGTGACGATGCATCGGCCCGCCGTAGCTGGCACCAGCCACGGAATTGCCAGACGCGCTATGGACATCATCCTCGCCGCAGTAGCGGGAATGGTACTCGCTCCACTGATGCTCCTGATTGCCGTTGCACTCTTTGTCGAGGGCGGTTGGCCCGTGCTTTTCGCACAGACGCGCCTGGGTGCCGGCGCAAAACCGTTTCGCATGTACAAGTTCCGCAAATTCAAGACGACAGCCGATCCTTTCGGCCTTGCGCTGACCATGAACGATGACAGCCGCATGACGCGGGTAGGCCGTTTTCTCGCGGCAACGAAACTTGATGAGCTGCCCCAACTGTGGAACGTTTTCACGGGGGACATGGCAATTGTCGGGCCGCGGCCGGAAAGCCTTGCCTTCGCCGATTGTTTCCGCGGCGGCAATGAAGCTGTCCTACAGTGGAAGCCTGGCCTGCTCGGCCCAACCCAGGTTCTCTTCCGTCACGAAGCCTGTTTTTACCCGCCCTCCCTTGATCCGCTCCTGTTTTATCGAGAGGTCCTGTTCCCGGCCAAGGCAACGATCGACCTCGCCTACTATCCGCGGCGCACCATTGCATCGGACCTCGTCTGGATAATGCGGGGCTTCAGGGCGGTTTTCGGCGTGTCCCTGCCTCCCGCGGCAAGTGGGTAGAGTTGGCAAGTGAGGAGAGTTTGGCATGAATGGATTGTTGTTCGTTCGCCAGTTTGACGGCTCACATGATCGAAGGAGTGCACGGTCGTGAACTATCACGGCAGGAAGGTCCTGGTCACGGGTGCGGATGGATTTATCGGATCCCACCTCACGGAAGCGCTGGTGCGCGAAGGTGCCGATGTCACGGCACTGGCCCTCTACAACTCGTTCGACAGCCATGGCTGGCTGGATGATTTGCCCGACCACGTTCGAAGCCAGTTGCAGTGCATTCGGGGGGACGTTCGTGACAGCGCCTTCATCAACCGGATCGTGCGCGGCCAGGCGGTGGTGTTTCATCTGGCTGCGCTGATTGCGATTCCCTATTCCTATGCGGCTGCCCAATCCTATGTGGAAACCAATGTGCTGGGTACCGTGAATGTCCTCGAAGCGGCACGCCACTGGGAAACCGAGCGCATTGTGCATACGTCCACAAGCGAGGTTTATGGCACCGCTCTGACCATGCCGATCCACGAATCCCACCCGTTGCAGGGACAATCCCCCTACTCCGCATCCAAGATCGGCGCGGACATGATGGCGGCGTCCTATGCCAGGTCCTTCGATGTGCCGGTGGTGATCCTGCGACCGTTCAATACATACGGGCCGCGCCAGAGCGAGCGGGCCATCGTGCCGACCATCATAAGGCAGGCTCTGGACGAGAACTGTTCGGCGATCATGGTCGGCGACACCAGCCCTATCCGCGACCTTACCTTTGTGGAAGACACTGCGGCGGCATTTGTGGCGGCAGGGGCGGCCAAGCTTGAATTTGGCCATGCCTACAATGCCGGCAGCCAGCGCGCCGCCAGTGTCTCGGACGTTTTGGAGTTGGTGCTCGAGTTGAGTGGCACCAGGAAACCGGTCCGCCGCGATGAAAGCCGGGTGCGGCCGCAGAACTCCGAGGTTCGTGCGTTGCTCGCCGATTCCTCAAACCTTGAAAGTAAAGTCGGATGGCGGGCACATACGAGCCTGCGTGATGGTCTGGAAAGGACCATCGAGTGGTGGCGCTCGCGCCTCAGCGAAGGCCGCGTCCGTCGTGAAATGAGCTATATGACATGACCTTTCCGCGGCTCATACCGGCTGTGCTGCTGATGGCCGCTCTGCTGGCGCTGCACACAGCCGGAAACCGGCCGAGCGGTGCGGCAGGCACGGAGCCGTCAATGGATCTGCCCGCTTACCTGAAACCTGTCACTGATCCGGCGACAGGGATCAGCTTTACTCGGATTACCCAGCCCGGAGCTCTTGGCAGCGGAATTGTCTGCGGCAAGATATATTGCAGTCACCGATACTCGAGCGCGCAAGCGTGGAATGCGGATCAGAGCCTCCTCGTCCTCATGAACGGCTGCAACGGCATGTGTTTCCTCGACGGGAAAACCTACCTCCCTTTGTTTCACCGCAACAAGTCGGGTGAGTGCGAATGGCGCCCTCGAAAGGCGGAGATGATGATCTGTGTCGACGGTCAAAAGATCTCGACTTGGGCTCCCCGCACCAATCGTGAGGACATAGTGTATGCCGCAACGAAATATCGGGATCTCGAATTCGGCCCGTCCAAGGGAAATCCTAGTCGTGACGGCAACCGCATTGCCGTACGCGCGACCCGCGATGATGGAGCTGCCGTCGTCTTCGCATACGACATCGACCGGCGTCTGAAATACCCGGACATCGATCTCGCCCAGGTTGCCGGAACGACCAGTTCCTGCACCATTTCTCCGCTTGGAGAAAACATCCTGTGTTTCCAAAACCTGGTCGACGGCACCGAGCAGCGAGCCATTTTCGCAGTCGACGGCACCCTGCGCCAGAGGTGGAAGGACCATCATCGGCCCGGCCATGGCGATTTGACTCTCGATGCGGATGGTAGCGAGATTTACGTCGGAACCAGCAAATCCGCTCCGGACGAATATCTGGTGATCAAGCGTCGGCTGTCCGATGGAAAGGTCACGTCGCTCACGAAGTACGGTGAGGCCGAGCATACGTCGCTGCGTGCTTTGGACAGGCCCGAATGGGCATTTATAAGTTACGGGGGCAATCCCGATGAGGTTCGGAGCCATCCAAACTGGGCGCCATACACGCGCGAAGTGATCGCGCTGCGTGTTGACGGTCGTCAGGAGGTCCGACGCATCGTGCAGACGCGAAACGCTCCATTTGACTATTGGAGCGAGACACATGCCTCACCGTCCCCTGATGGGTCGCAAGTGATCTGGTCGAGCAATTGGGGGGTGCCTGGTGGGCCGGTCTACGAATTCGTCGCCCGTCTCGATTGGCCGCAGCAGCCGAGCTTGAATTAAAGGGAGATTGCCATCAATGGCCTTCGTTAGCCGAATTTTCTTTGCAGCGCTTGCCGGCTGCCTGGCCCTGGATATCGCAGCCGCGGCTGAAGCGCCGGTGGCCTACAAGCTTTCCCCCGGCGACACGGTAGAGATAGGAATTGCCTCCATAGCGGAACGAACGCAACGCGCGATTGTCCAGATGGATGGCTCGATCGCGCTGCCCGAGTTCGGGATGATCCCAGTTGGCGGGTTGACGCCGGCTGAATTGCAGACGCGCATGGAAGCGGTGCTGCCAACCAAGATCGTCCACCAGCGTCTGCCTGATGGACGGGAGCAAATGATCGTCATCAAGCCGAGCGACGTCACGGCCGTGATCGCGGAGTACCGGCCGATCTACGTGACTGGCGATGTGCTGACGCCAGGGCAGCAGGCTTACCGGCCACTCATGACAGTCCGGCAGGCGATTGCGGTCGCCGGCGGTTTCAGCCTTCTGCGGTCGCGGGCAAGCCAAAGCGGACCTGATCCCGTTGATCTGCGACGCGACTACGAGTCGATCTGGGGGGATTATATCAGGGACTACTTTCATGGCGCCCGTATCCGCGCCGAACTTCAGAACCAGGCAGAATTTGACATGCAGCCGCCGCAAGGTTCGCCCCTGTCGAATGCATTGATATCGGCGGTCGCGCAGGCGGAAGCGGAGGGTCTCAGAATTTCGCTGAACAATTTTCAACAGGAGCAAAGCTATCTCGACAAGACCGCCAAGGATGCCGAGGCTGAGGTCGAGGTTCTGCTCAAGCGCGAGCAGACGGAAGCGGCCGCGGTGAAACAGGATGAGGACGATCTGGCGCGGGTCACCAAATCGTTCGAATCGGGCAACCTGACCAACAGCAGGCTCGCCGACGTCAGACGTGCCGTGCTGATGTCGTCGAGCCGGGCGCTCGAGACGTCGGTCGAACTCATGAGAACGCGACGCCAGCAGGAAGACTTCGTCAGGCAGCAGGAACGCAATGAAAATCAACGAAGGATCGGCCTTCTGAACGAGTTGAGGGACACCGACCTTCGCCTCGCCGAGACCACTGCAAGGCTCCACGCAGCCAGCCAGAAGCTTCAGCCATCAGGGGCGTCCGCTCTTCCACTGCCGGTCGCCGGCGAAACCTTCCAGGCGCGGATCACAATAACCGGCGGGGCCGGCGACGCGTCGAGAAGTCGACCGGTCGACCAGGACACTGAGGTCGCGCCTGGAGACACGATCGAGGTGAGGTTCAGCAGCGACCTGCAGAGTGCGGCGATCCAGTAGCTACGCGGACGTGAACCTAGCCGGGAACGATGAGGCTGATGCCTCGCCTCACAGCATGAAGACATGGGCGACCTGAGAAATCGAGCATGGGAAAATCAAGAAAGCGGGTTTGTCGTGATTGGTGAAATAGATGTCGCCAGCGCCTACAGCACCGGCCGCACCGACTTCATGGGACTGAAGTTGGTTGTCGCGCCCGGCGTGCTCGTCCCTCGCCCGGAGACGGAATTGCTCGGCTGCACCGCCCTCAATGTGCTGCGTGAACTTAATCGGCCGGTCCCGCGTGTCGTCGACATGTGCTGCGGGGCAGGCAATCTCGCCTGCGCCATTGGATACAAGGTCCCCACCGCGCGCGTCTGGGCGAGCGATCTCACTGACAGCTGTGTAGAAACCACGTGCCGGAACGTCGCCCATCTTGGCCTGGCCGGACGCATTTCGGTGCTGCAGGGCGACCTGTTCAATTCCTTCTCGGGTCTGGAGCTCGAAGGCACGATCGATCTGGTCGTTTGCAACCCGCCTTACATCTCCGAGAAGCGGCTCGAAAACGACCGCGCGCATTTGATGGAACTTGAACCACGTGAGGCGTTCGCTGCCGGGCCCTACGGCCTGAGCATTCACATGCGGGTGATCAAGGAGGCGCGGCGCTATCTGCGGCAAGGTGGTATGCTGCTTTTCGAGGTCGGGCTTGGCCAGGACCGGCAGGTCATGAGTTTGGTTGAACGTTCCAAAGGCTACGAGAGCATTCGCACGGTTGCGAACAATGCTGGTGAAGCCAGGGTGGTTTGTGCACGAGCCAGAACGCCAGCGTGAGCCGCGCCATGGGTTTGCGCGCTCGGTTGGGAAGACGCCCTTATTACCATCGCCCGGCGATCAGTTTTCCTTGCTCACCACGTAACGTGCAATTCCCTGGATGGAATCGAAATTCTCAGGCAGAAGTTCACTGTCCTCGACAGTGATGCCGAATGTCTCCTCGACGAAGCCGATAACTTCAAGCACTCCAGTCGAGTCTATGATGCCCTGGTCGAGCAACGACGTTTCAACCTCCAGGGCACGCGGGTCGGCCACGTAGAAATTTGACGCCAGAAAGGCGCGTATCTGATCGCTGTAGGTGTCAATTCTGTTGTTCGTGCTCAGCATTGAATTGGCCTCCGATCCAAATGATTTCCAGGTATCGCTTTATGACAGCGCTATTTTCTTGAGCTTGCCCGTGTCCGTCATCGGTAGACTGGACACAATTTGGATGGACTTCGGAATCATGAAGTTTTCCAACCGCTTCTGACATTCCATCCGCAGCTGCTTTTCGCCTATGATCGTTCCTTGCTCCATGACGACAAACGCTTTCACTGCTTGCCCCAGCAGGTCGTCGGGAACTCCGACAACCGCGGCTTCCCGTACTCCCGGGATTTCCATCAGCACGTTTTCGACTTCCCTAGGCGCCACCTTTTCTCCCCGCGATTTTATGATCTCATCGCTGCGGCCGACAAAATAGAGGTACCCTTCCTCGTCCATTCGGCAGTAGTCGCCGGTGTACAGAACCTGCTCGCCGGGCAAAGGGCCAGGCTTGAGCTTCCTCGCGGTAGCCTCCGGCTTACCCCAGTAGCCCTTCATGACCGTTGCTCCGCGGATGACCAACTGGCCGACGACATTGGGACCGACCTTTCGGTCATCCTCATCGACAATCCACATTTCGGTGTTCGGGATGGCGATCCCCACGCTCAACGGTTTTCGCGCAAGATCTTCCGGCGGAAGATAGGTGCAGCGTTTGCATTCGGTCAGGCCGTACATCGAATAGATCCGGGCATCGGCAAACAGTTCCTGGAGCAGGCGAATGTGCTTGAGCGGCAGTGCCGCAGCAGTGTTCGTGACATACCTTATGCTTGCAAAATCATTTGCCTTCAGCGTCTTGAGATCCGACAGCGCGGCAAAGATGGTCGGCACGCCGGGAAAGCCTGTAACTCTCTCCCTTTCGATGATCGCAAGTATCTGTGCGGGGAAGGCAAACGAGCGCTCGAGGACCAACCGCGCCCCGGTACGGAATGCCATTATCATCTGATAGAGGCCGTAATCGAAGGCCAGGGGCAAGACATTGAGGATCACGTCGTCTTCGCCAAGCTCGAGGTACGAGGCGATAGACGCGCAGGCTGCCATCATGTTCCTGTGTGTCAGCATCACGCCTTTGGGTTCGCCGGTCGAGCCCGACGTGTAGATGATGGCTGCGAGATCGATATCGATGCGGCGGCGGGCCGGCGCTTTGCCGTGGCCGGCAGCCGCCTCATCCCAGCGCACGGCATGCGGCAATCCCCGGAGCTCGGCGTCGTCCACCTGACCGGAGACGATGAGCCGCCGCAGCGACGGACAGTTACGCGCCGGCTCAGTAAAGATCGGCTGCAAATGTTTGTCGGTGATCAATGCCGCCGGCAGGCAATCGTTGAGCAAATACCCCAGCTTGTCGCTCTTGGTGAGCGGATTGACGACGCACACAACGGCGCTCGCCTTGAGAACCGCCCAGAAGCTGACCACGGTCTCGACGGTGTTGTCGGCGAAGATCATGACGCGGTCACCGGGGGCGACCCCGGACGTGACGAGATGATGGGCGACCGCGTTGGAACGTGTCTCAAGCTCATCATAGGCGAGCCGGTGCCCGCCGCACACCAGCGCCACCTTGTCGCCGAGCCGGCCGGCCGAATGGCTGAGGTAGTCGTGCAGCAGAGGGACGGCGCCATGCATCATACCAGCACCTCTTGCCTGTGCAGGTGATCGACATCTATCCTGAGGTCGACCGCACACCCGCTCGAAGGGCGGCTTGCGACAAACTGCTGATGGAGGAGCTGCGTCGACAGCACGCCGACCAACGCCATGTTGTCCGAGTTGGACAGATCCCCATCGCCGGTCTTGGCAGCGCATTTGTCCAGCAGGCGCGCGACCGAGTTCGGATCAAAGACATTCGCCGCGCGCAGGGCAGTCTCCGAGAGTGCTTCGCGGACATAGGCGGGTGCGCTATCGCCGATGAAGCAAAGTGCGTTGGGCGCCCGGTAGGGTTGCTTCTTGCGGGCCACGACTTCCGCGGGCACGATCGATTTCGCCACACGCTTCAGCACGTGTTTCTCATCCAGAATGCGCAGCTTGTAGTCGGCCGGTAGCGAATTCGCCAAGGCCACCAGCCTGTCGTCCAGGAACGGGAACCGCCCTTCGACGGAATGGGCCATCAGCATCCTGTCTCCCTGCGAGGAGAGCAGGTAGCCCGACATCAGCGTCCTGATCTCAAGATACTGGTCCTGCGCGAGAGGACCCCATCGTTGAAACTCTTCGGGCAGGCGGCAGAGCAGGTCCGCCACCACGTCGTGACGCGCCGTTTCGGCGTGCATGTCGGCCGAGAACAGCCGTTTGATGGCGCTGGTGGTGCGCCAGCGGGTATCATGCGCGAAGCCGGGCGCGCCAAATGCATGGATACCATGTCCAAAGAACTGGCGCGCCATCGCCTGCTGCTTGACCGGCGAGCGGCTCAGATAAGGGTAGAGGCGTTCCAGCAGTCGCGCGCGTCGGGCAGAGGCGGGCTGCCGCCCCCAGAAGCGGCGGACCTTGCCTTCCCGGAACAGGTCGTAGCCGGCGAACATCTCGTCGGCCCCTTCGCCGGTCAGCACGACCTTGATGCCATGTTCGCGCACCAGCCTCGAGAGAAGGAACAACGGCGCCGGCGCCGTCCTGAGAATCGGACGCTCGGCGTGACGGATCACATCTGGGAAGATGTCGGCGATGTCACTGCGCGAAACCATCACCTCGTGGTGCTCGCCGCCGCTCGCACTTGCAACCAGCCGCTGGTAACGGGTTTCATCATATTCGGCGTCAGCAAAACGCAACGAGAAAGTCTGGAACGGCGCGCCGGCGAAGCGCCTCCCGAGCATGGCGACAAGTGAGCTGTCGAGCCCGCCGGAAAGGTAGCAGCCGACCGGCACATCCGCCTTCACCATCCTAAGCGCCGTCGCGGCCTGCAAGGCGCCGCGCACTTCGTCCACCGCATCCTCCAGCGAGCCCCTGAAGGTGCCATGGGACAGGTCCTCGCTCTCGGGATAGCAAGGTTTCCAGAAAGCCTGCTCACGAACGCTGCCATTGTCGTAGATGCGGACATGGCCGGGGGTAAGTTCCTGTACTCCCTGAAATACGCCTTGCGGCGGTACGACGGTCCACAGCGTGAAAGTCTGGTCGACCCCCGCCGGATCGAAGGCCCGCGGTATCGCCGGGTCGGCTGCGAAGATGGCCTTAACTTCGCTGGCGAAATGCAGGCGGCCAGCGTGTTCGCACAAATGCAGCGGGCAGATGCCGAACCGGTCGCGCGACAGGACGAGGCGGCCTGTCAGCGAGTCCCAGATGGCGAGTGCCCACTGCCCGTTCAGCCGCTCGAACGCGCCCACGCCCCAGGCGCGGTAGGCATGCACGACGACCTCCGTATCGCTGCGGGTGCGGAAACGATGTCCCAGGGCTATGAGTTGGTCACGCAACTCGACGTAGTTGAAGATCTCGCCGTTGAACACGATCCAGGTGGTATTGCCTGTGTCGGCGAGAGGCTGCTGTCCGGTCGAGAGATCGATGACCGACAGGCGGGTATGCGCCAGCCCCGCTCGCTTGTCGCGGTAAAGGCCGCTTTCGTCCGGACCTCGATGGGAGAGCGCGGCTGCCATTCTCAGAAGCGCGGCTCGTGACGGAGGCTCCGCAGCCGCTTTCAGCGCCACAATTCCGGCGATGCCGCACATGGGTCAATCCCTGTCCATCGCAGCGGACAGCTGCGGCCGTGCGTGAAGGTAGCGTGCGGCGCGGCGTTTGCTGACGATATCCTTATAGACCTTCTCGACCTGCTCGGCCGTGAGGCCGGCGGCGGCGGCGACCGCGCCGGCCGAAATTCCGTGATTCATGCCGTAGAGGCACAAATCCATTAACTGATAGGGCAAGGCGAAGTAGAACTCCTCCTGGGTTTGCGCCATGGAAAACGTGTCCGTGGTCGGCGGCCTTGTTCGGACCTCCGTGTCAATCCCGAGATATTCCGCCAGCTGGTAAACCTGGGTCTTGTAGAGATGGACGATAGGCATCACATCGGCGACGCCGTCGCCCTGCTTGACGAAGAAGCCCTGGTCGTATTCGAGCCGGTTTGGCGTGCCTGCCACTGCATAGTTGAGGCGGTCCGCATGATAATATTCGGTCATCTTGCGAACCCGCTGCTTGTAGTTGGTAGCAGCGACGATCTGCAGGTAAGCCGCCGGCGACAGACGCACGGTGTCGATCTTTCCGTCCGGATCCTCGACCGTAAGGCGCGTGATATTGAGGCCGCTGCTCTCCAGCACCGATGCCATGACCAGCTTGCATTTCCAGCCTTCGCCATATCCAGGGACGGCAGTTCGGATGGCCTCGATCTGTCGGGCGTAGGCGCCAATGCCTTCGAGCGCCGGCTCGATATCTTCAAGGATGGTGTCGATGCCAAGCTGCCCAGCGACGCTGCGGCCAAGCCTCAACGAGTCGCCTGACGAATCGCGCTCCGGCATGAACAGGCCCAGTACCTTGTACTTTCCGAACGCCCGTGCGCACACCGTTGCGACGACCGAACTGTCGATGCCTCCGGAGAGCCCGACGACCACTCCGCGACGCCGTTGTGTGCCGAGAACCTGTTCGCGCAAAGTCTCGACGATGCGATCGATCTCCAGCCGGGCATCGAGCGCCAGCACATCGCTGCTGAATTCGCCGATCAGGTCGATGACACTGCCTCCTGTTTGCGTGACTCGATTGAAGAGTAGGTCTCGGTCACAGCGTTTTCGATGAGTGGGCGATTGACGGTCAGATGAGGCTCCACGACCATGTCGATGTGGGTGCCGGCGATCGGAATGACGTCCAGATGGACGAATGCCCGATCCCACCCGAGTGCAAGGGGCATTCCGGGCCGCGCGCAACGGAACAAGGTGCCGGTGATCGGCAGTATCGGCCTAGGTTCTGTCAGCCATTGGAAGAAGGCCCGCGCCCGCAGAACCTCCTGCAGTTCCAGTTTGGTTCTGAAGCTCGTCGGATTGAACTGACCCTCGGCATAGCGGTCGAGGAAGCCGGCAAGCCGGGATTCGCAGTGCATTTTGACCGCGACCTTGGCAAGCGCGCGACACGCCACCCGACTAGCCGATATACGATTGGTTCGGATCCGGTGAAATGTCCGGGTAATGGTCTCCCAACGCTTGCTGCGCTCGCCAACCAGGCTGGTATCCAGAATGCCCGTGAACGCTACCGCTCGCCCTTGATCAAGCAGACGCGCGGCAACCTCAAAAGCGACCGCTCCTCCGAGCGAGTGGCCAAGCAGGCGAACACAGCCGGTCGGCTGCACGCGGTTGATATGATCAATTGCAGCTTCGACCATTGCGGCGACAGTGTTCTGACCTTGCAGGATCATGCCCAGGGCCGGATATCTGATGGGAGACACCCTGGCGACCTTGCTTATTGCTGATGCGAACGAAGCAAGGCTCGGACCATAGCCGACCGACCCGGGGAAAAGGAAAAGCAGCGGAGGCTCGTGTTTCCAGGCGGGCGCGTGCTCTCCGCCTCCTTGAGCGGAAATGACCGCTGCAACCATCTCATCGAAGCTCATTCCAACCGTGAAGGCTTCCAATCCGAGCTCTTGCCCGATCGCGCTTTCGATTTCCATCACGCAATGCAGCAGCTTCAGCGAATCTCCCCCCGCTTCATCCCAGCACCCCAGTGCGACCCGCGTTTTAAGGACCTTGGTCCAGGCACGCCGTACGATCTGATGAGCAGGAACTTCATTTCCCGCATGGGCGATTTGCGGTGGGGGCGTTGTTTCCCGCACCGAAAGGTCGATTGCAGCCAGCATTGCCATATCGATCTTTCCGCTGGCCAGCCGCGGTATCTCGGCGCTTGCATGGAGCCGCAGCGGGCAAAGCGCCGGCGGCAATTTTGTCCTGGCAAATTGGCGCAGCTCGTCGCAAAAACTGACTCCCGCCCTGCCGTGCGGTACGGCGAACGCAACCAGTTCATTCGCCGGGGTGACGATAACCACGGCATCCTTCACCGACGGCGCGCCACGCAGAACCCGTTCGAGTTCGGCCGGCTCAACGCGCCGCCCATTGACCTTTATCTGGCGCCCTTTGCGACCGATGATCCGCAACAGGCCATCACTCCCAATTTGCACAAGATCGCCCGTTGCAAAGATACGAAGCGTCTGGTCGGCGGGATCTATTTCAAACGGAACAACTGCCCCGTTTTCCCAATATCCGAGTGCGACATACGGGCTTCTGATCAACAGTTCTCCGATCTTGCCGGGCTGAACCGGGTAACCCTCTTCATCGACAATTGCGAAGCTGATTCCCGGAAGCAGCCAACCGACGGGAGCTGAGGAATCGAATTCCGGCCAATCGTGCGGCAAGAACCACTGCGATCCAGTCGTTTCCGTCGATGAATAGCCGATCTGCACCAGGCAAGTTGGCGGGACAGCCTTGCGCACCAGGCGGATGTCGGCCGAGGACACCTTCTCGCCTCCAATTCGGGCAACCCTGAGTGAACCAAAGGCGTCCGCGGGCTCATCCGCCAGGAGAGCGCGAAGCAATGCCGGCACCAGATACGTGATCGTCACGCCTTCCGATTGCATGCGGCCGCGAACCGAGCGCAGGCCGACGGCTTCGACCTCCACAAGCTGCAACGTAGCACCCGTAAGAAGAGCAGCAAGGATTTCCCGGCAACCGGCGATGGTTGCCGGGCCGGTCAGGGGCAGGAAAACATCCTGCGCATTGATGTGGCAGGCGTCGACATATTGCTGCACTCGGCACAGCAAGCTCCGCTGGCTGTTGACAATCCCCTTGGGGCGGCCCGTGCTGCCGGAGGTATAAAGCACCATTGCCGGTGCATCGACAGAAACGGTACGGTGTTCAGCTGGACGAAGCGTTGCCTGCAACGATTGCGCTATCTCGATCCGGGCAACGTGCTGGGGCAGATCAAGGCCATGGATGCCTTTGTCGCCAATTATGGCGGAGAGCCTCGCGTCGGCGACGATTTCGTTGATGCGCGAGTCCGGATCTCGCACGTTAAGCGGTACTGACGGTCGACCGGATGCCATGCTGGCCAGCATCGCAACTGTGTACCAGACCGAGTTGGCCTGAAGTATTCCAACCGCATTTCCGTCGGGAACGACGGCTTCAATCCGGCTGGCCAAGGCCTCGACCGCCCGAAAAAGCTCGGAATAGGTCAGTCGGTTGGTGCCGTCGCTGGCGGCTAATTTTTCGGAATAATGCCCGGCGATTTCCCTCAGGTGATCAAAGACCGGAATGTCGACGAAGCCAGTTCCCATCCGTTGATGCAGACGTAGAACGGGCCCGCCCTCGTCAAGAGCATGATCGGGAACTTTTGACCATCGACAAGAGACCACCGGTTGGTAGTCAGTCTGCACCGTTCGAATCGCCCTCGAAGATTCTAAATGCGCCAGAGACATAAGGGCCCCACGCTAGGATTGTTGCCGCTTATCGCCCCGCGGCATGATCTTTTCATCAATCATTCGGATGATGCGCCAGGCGGTCTTGATCGCTTGAATCGTTCGAAGTTGAGCATGCAAGCCTGCGCCCGCCCGGGCTGTGGGACTACCTTACCGAGGTGTCGGGCTGTGCGCTGCTGTCCGCTTCGCCGGCGCCTGAAACGAAGCAATATGCGAATACTTCTCCTCCAAGCTCATCCGTGACACGAACCCAGTTGTTTTCCCATGTCCGCAGGGTAACCTGGCGTCCTGTTGATATAGTCGCCGCCGTGAACGGGCTGGACGCATTGACATTACTCGCCGCAACTACGTCGTCCCCTTCCATTTGCTCTACCAGGTATGTTTGCATCACTGCTCCTGACTGCAGGGCATGGCCGGCTCAATTGCGTGTAGCTGGAGGCATGAACTCCCAACCGCAAGGAACGGATTTCGTTCCATGCAACAGGCAGCACTACCGCCGGCAGTCAGCGTTCAGACTGCCCTGGCAGGACCATGGCCTAGCCGCTGAATGACTTGGCCAGGACTGAGCTATGCTTTGGCGGAGATGGACCCTCGCGTTGCGAAGCCGCATACTTCTGGAATAGTGCAATCTTGTCGGGATAAGTGATCCGGATTTCGCTGTGACACCCCTCGCAGCGATATTTGGATGCAACCTGAAACCAGCGCCCGGGTTTCAGCAAAGCCAATCCGCAACGCGGGCATTTGAATGTCATTTCAAGAGGGCATAGATTCTGACACAGCGGCATTTCGCAGATTCCATAAGAGATAGCTAATGTTAGGCAACGGCAGCCGGCCGGAATCGTTCCTAGACGCCGTTCTTTTCGTTAGGCCGATGACCAACCCGGACGCCAGAGACTATTGGTTATCCGCGATGCCATATTCACTGACGCAGGCCTGAACTCAGGCGCATCCCGCTTTCATAGTGACGTCGAGCCTGAGCGCCGATCGAACGGTTGTCAGAAGGTTTTATGAGAACTTGTTCACCGGGCCTCGGCACCGAGCGTGATGGCCTCGGGGCGACGACGGGCCGCACGGTCGACGACACGACCTCTAATCCGGACGCTGAAACAACGCCGCGCGCCAGCATGTCGAACAGCACTACCGCGATCAGTGAAACAAGAAGGACGAAAGCAGCGCAACCAGGCGGCGACCCTTGAGCATCTCGCCTATATCGTTGTGCTCGGGAGCCGCGATCCCGATCGAACTTATGGATATGGATGCGCTGTTGAAAGCAACCGACGCATCCCTTGGCGAAATGCGTCGGTTCCAGAAGCTTATGCGTGGCGGATTTCCGTTCCCAGCACCTTCAGACATTCGCGGATGAACGCAGCAAGCGCCGTCCAGCCTTTGGCAGAAACCATTGTCCCGTCCACATAGGCCTCGGTCGGCGACAGGTCGATATAGGTGCCACCCGCCAGTGTCACCTCAGGCTCGCAGGCGCCGAGTGCTGCGACCTTCTTGCCACGCACCACGCCGT
The DNA here is from genome assembly GCF_040322475.1 of Mesorhizobium sp. M0140. Lineage (NCBI taxonomy): Bacteria > Pseudomonadati > Pseudomonadota > Alphaproteobacteria > Hyphomicrobiales > Phyllobacteriaceae > Mesorhizobium > Mesorhizobium sp. M0140. The sequence goes on from NZ_JAMYTM010000021.1 coordinate 29,928, forward strand.
CAACAGCGATCAGGATCTGCACACCGTGGCAGATGGTGAAGATCGGCTTCTTGGCCTCGTGGAAATGGCGCACGATCGCCTGCACGCGCTTGTCGGTGCGGATGTATTCCGGGCCGCGGCCGCCCGCGCAGTAGACGGCATGATATTGATCGAGCTGCCTCTCGGCTTCCGAGAAAGTCTTGTTGATCAGAGCATAGTGGCCGAGCTTTTCGGTGTAGGTCTGGTCGCCCTCGAAGTCGTGCAGCGAGGTCTTGATCAGATCTCCGGCGTTCTTGTCCGGGCATACCACGTGGATGGTGTGACCGACGGCTTCCATGGCTTGCTGATAGACAAAGATTTCGTATTCTTCGGTGAACTCACCGGTCAGCATCAGTATCTTCTTGCCTGGCATGGCTCTTCCTCTCAGTGTTTGAGCTAGGCAGTGCGCGGACCGCGCCCTGCCTTTCGGTGAAATCGGATAGGGTTAGAATGGCGAGTCGGGGAAATAGTATTCCTTGGCGTTGGCTTGGGTGATCAACGGCGCGTCGAGCTTGACGGTGCCACGGACGGGTGCCTGGCCGATCAGGTTGGCGACGGTCATGTAGATCGCGGTCTTGATCATCGACGGCGGATATGGCGTCTCGACCGGCGTCATGGCGTCGCCGTCGATCACCTTCTTGACGATGTCCTTCATGCCGTTGCCACCGAGCGCCAGCTTGATATCGGTCCGGCCCGATTGCTTGACCGCTTCGAGCACGCCAAGCAGCATGTCGTCGTCATTGGCCCAGACCGCATCGATATGGGGGTACTTGGCCAAATAGTCCTGCATCAGCTTGAAGGCCTCGTCGCTGTTCCAATGCGCGTACTGGATGTCGAGGACTTTCAGGTTCGTACCCTTGATCGTGTCCTGGAAGCCCTTGATGCGCTCGTCGTCGATGACGGTCGGAATGCCGCGCAGCACAACGACGTCGCCCTTGCCGCCGAGCTTATCGATCATGAACTTGGCTGTGTTGGTGCCAACCGCGATATTGTCGCCGGCGAGGTAAAGATCCTGGACGGAGGCGTCAGTCAGACCGCGATCGACGACGGTGATGAACGTGCCCATGTCCTTGATAGCCTTGACCGGCTGAGTCAGCTCTTCCGAGCTGTAAGGCAGGATCACCAAAGCGTCCAACTTGCGGCTGGCCGACAGGTCCTCAAGCGCGCTGACCTGCTCCGCCGCGGACGGCGACGTCTTCACGACCACTTCGACGTTCGGGAACGCGGCGTTGATTTCCTTGGCCGCCGCCTGTGCGTGATAGACGATGCCCGCCGTCCAACCGTGGTCGGCTGCCGGTATCGACACCGCGATGACCTTCTTGTCTTGCGCCATGGCCTGACCGGCCAGCAGCAGCGCGCCAAGTGCCGCCGCCGCAATCCATTTTCTATCGAACATTGTCTTCTCCCTTGGACCTACAAGAACGTTAATCCGCGTGGTCCGGACGCGGCGCTATTTCGAATTCGAAAACCGCTGGATGAGCATGGCGATGATGATGATGACGCCCTGAACAGCGGCAACGAGGTATTCCGAGACGAAGTCCGACAGCACCATGAGGTTGGCGATGAGCTCCAGGATGACGGCGCCGGCGACCGTCCCCCACACATGGCCCTTGCCGCCGCGCAGCGCGGTGCCGCCAATCACCACGGCTGTGATGACCTGCAGTTCCCAAAGCTGTCCGGTCGTCGGCGTCGCGGCGCCCAGGCGCGGCACGTAGCAGATCGCGGCAATGGCCACGCAGACACCCTGGACGATATAGGCGACGGTCCGTGTCCTGATCACCGAGATGCCGGAATAGCGGGCGACATCCTCATTGGCGCCGACCGCCGCGCATTTACGGCCGTATTTCATTTTGTACAGGATGAAGGATGCGACCGCGGCGACGGCGACGGATATGAGGATTGGAACCGGGATGCCGGCAACCGTGCCGAAATAGACAGGCCGGTAGGCCTCGCGCAGCGACCGGTCGATCGGTATCGTGCCGCCGTCGGTCAGATAGGTTATCAGCGCCCGGAAAATCCCCATCGTGCCCAGCGTGGCGATAAATGGTTCGATCCTGCCGACCGTGACGATGAGGCCGTTGGCAAGCCCGCACAGCAGGCCGACCAGGATCGCCACCGCCATGCCGGCGGGAATAGCCCAGATACCGGCATGCGGCGCCACCGTGTTCATGAACATGATGGTGATGCCGGTGATGAAGGCGGCCATCGAGCCGACGGAAAGATCGAGCCCGCCGGACGAGATCACAAATGTCGCGCCGACCGCGATAATGGCGATGAAGGCGCTGCGGGTGATGACGTTGGCGAGATTGGTCGCGGACAGGAAATCGGGGTTGATGAGGTAACCCACGATCAGGAGGGCCGCCAGCGCAAGGAAGGGTCCGATGTCGGTCCAACTGACATTGAGATCCAGGGGGCGACGCCTGGGTGCGGATTCGGTCATGACAGCCATTCTGTGCCTCCCTTGGCTTTTGGCCCTGGCTTGGGGCCACTGGTCGCCAGTACCGCCACGTTGCTTTCGGTCATTTCGGCGCCGCTGACCTCGCCGGTGATGCGGCCTTCGCGCATCACCAGGATGCGGTCGCAGATGCCGATCAGTTCCTGCATCTCCGAAGAGATGACGATGCAGGCCTTGCCCTTGGCCACAAGCTCCTGGATGAAGGCATAGATCTGCGCCTTGTTGGCGATGTCGATGCCACGCGTGGGCTCGTCGATAATGACCACCGAAGGATCGGTCAGCAGCACCTTCGCCAGCAGCAGCTTCTGCTGATTGCCCCCGGAAAGCTGGCCCGCTTTGGCGCCGAGGCTCTTCAGCCTGATGTCATATGCCTCCACGGCCTGTTCCAAGGCCTCCGCTTCGCGGCGCCGACCCATCGAGAGGCCCCGATGGAACACACCGAGCGCCGACAGCGTCAGGTTAGGCGCCAGGCGCTCCTGCAGCAGCAGTCCCTTGCCCTTGCGATCCTCGGTCAGGTAACCGACGCCGGCGTCGATCGCCGCGCGCGGCGATTGGAAATGGATCGACTTGCCCTCAAGTTCGACCTTGGCGGCCGCCGGGCGCAGGCCGATAATGCCCTCGAAGAGTTCAGTTCGACCTGCGCCGACCATGCCGGCGAACCCGAGGATCTCGCCTTTGTGGACCGTGAACGACACGTCCTCCGCATAGCCGGGAACGGAGGCGTTCCTCACGCTCAGCATCGGTACATCCGAAGGCGCTGCGGTCCTTTCAGGATAGAGTGCGGCCAGTTCGCGACCGACCATCAACCGCGCCATATCCATCTGGCTCAGCGTCTTGCCGGGATAGGTGCCGACCATCTTGCCGTCGCGCAGAACGGTCACTTTGTCGGCGACCCGTTGCACCTCGTCCAACCGGTGGCTGATATACAGCACGGCGGTGCCGTGAGCCTTCAGTCGCAGGACGATCTCCAGAAGGCGCTCGACCTCGCCACCGGTCAGAACGGCGGTCGGCTCGTCGAAGATAACCAATTTATAGTCGTCAAGCAGAGCACGAGCGATCTGCACCATCTGCCGGTCTGCCAGCGAGACGTCTCGCACCAGTGCCCTTGGCGAGACCGCGCAGCCGATCTGCGCCAGTTTGTCGGCCGCCAGCCGGCGCATGGTGCGGTCATCCACGACAAGGCCACGCGAAAGCTCTCGCCCGAGAAACAGATTGTCGGTGACCGTGAGCCCCTCTGCGAGCAGGATCTCCTGATGGACCAAGGCGATACCGGCATCCTGTGCCTGGCTGGGCTTGGCAAATTTCACCGCGTGTCCGTTCATCGACAATGTGCCATGGCTTGGCTCGACATAGCCGGACAGCAGCCGCATCAACGTCGACTTGCCGGCACCGTTCTCGCCAATGATGGCGTGGACCTCACCGGGCAGGATGTCCAAAGTGACGTCCGACAACACCGTCACCGGGCCGTATTGCTTGGACAATTGCTGGGCGCGCAGCACCGGTTCGAGCGAACCATGCGCATTGCTGGACAACGTGCTCCCGCCCTCCCCGGCGATATTAGCGGCAATAGACATCCGTTCCGACCTCAATCGAATGCCGGGAGCAGGCGATCGCGCGAGTGCTCTATATGGATGCGCATCGCCTTTGCGGCGGCATCGGGATCGGCAGAGCCGAACGCGGCAAGAATCGCCTCATGTTCGTCAAGTGCCTCCTCGGTCACACGTGCATGAAACATCAGGCGGAAGATGTGGAAGTGCGTGTGCTGGTGGCTCAACGTCTCTCGGATGAGTTCGTTTTGAGAAAACTCCAAGATCTTGTCGTGGAAGATCGCATCCTGCCTGGCGAAGTTCGAATAGCGTACGCGATCATCCTTGCCGTCGCGGCGTGACATCACGCCGGCGGCTTCGAGCAACACATTGAACTTGGCCTCGTCCATCATTACGGCGGCCTTTGCGGCGCCATGCGGTTCGAGCAGCAGACGCATTTCGTACAATTCGTCGAAACGGCGCCGGGTGATCTGGGGTGCGGCACGATAACCGATCAAATGCGTCTTGAGGACGAGGCCTTCGCCTTCGAGCCGGCCAAGGGCTTCGCGGATCGGCGTGTGCGAGACGTTGAATTCCTTGACCAGGCTATCGACTGTAATACGTGAGCCTGGCGGGATTTTCAGCGCCATCAACTGCGCGAAGATGGCTTCATAGACATCTTCGACGAGACTGTTGGCGCGCTGGATGCGACCAGCTCCAATGGTGGCGTCGCTTGGGTCGGATAAGTTTGCGGTGTGCATATTTTGCCTCTTGACAGTCAGGACTGCTAACACGATGGTTCCGTCGATGCAATCCTATATCCTATACGATTTTAAAGCGGATATGTTTTAGGGGCGAGAGACACGTACTTAGACCTTCCGATCCCAAGCCCAGTCCAATGCCTCCGTTTCCAGTCAGCCGCAGTTAAAGGACCGATCATGACCCTCTTCGCCGCCCTGCGGTTGCCGCGTGAAATCCTGTTCGGGAAAGGGCAGCGCCATGTGCTGCCGACGGTCGCCGCCCGGTTCGGCCAACGTGCGCTGGTCTGCACCGATGAGCGTTTCGCGGGCACAACGGTATTCGTCGACATCATCAAGTCCCTTCAATCAGCCTCGATCGAAGTCCTTGTGCATGATCGCGTTCTGCCCGACGTGCCACGCGACACGGTCGGCATCTGTGTCGAGGAAGCGAAGGGGTTCAGGCCGGACATGGTGATCGGCATCGGCGGCGGCAGCTGTCTCGATTTCGCCAAATGCACCACGCTGCTTCTCAGCCATGGCGGCAAGCTCCAGGACTATTACGGCGAGTTCAAGGTGCCGGGTCCGACGCTGCCGCTGATCGCCGTACCCACCACGGCCGGCACCGGCTCCGAGGTGACGCCGGTCGCGGTGATTTCCGACCCGGACCGGACGCTCAAGGTGGGCATATCGAGCCCTCACCTTATCGCCGCAGTCGCCCTGTGCGACCCCGAACTGACAATGACCTGCCCCCCTGGCCTGACCGCGATCGCCGGCGCTGACGCTTTGACCCATGCGATCGAGGCCTTCACCGCCATACGGCGCGATGAAGACCCCAATCTGCCGCAACAGCATGTCTTCATCGGCAAGACTGCCCTGACCGACCATTTCGCGTTGCTCGCGATAAAGCTACTTGGCCGGAGCCTCGAGAAAGCCTGCAGCGATGGCACCGATGCCGACGCGCGTGCCGATGTCATGATGGGCGCTCTGGCAGCGGGCTGCGCATTCGGCACCGCCGGAACGGCGGCGGCGCATGCCGTGCAATATCCGGCAGGCGCCCTCACCCACACCGCCCATGGTTTGGGCGTGGCGACAATGATGCCTTACGTAATGACCTATAACAGCCGCGTCGCCGCTGACGAGATGGCAGAGATCGGCGCGGCACTTGGCTTGGAGACGAAGGCGAGAACCACCGCCCAGATGGCAGCCGCCACAATCGAGGAGATCAGGCGATTGTTCGCGGCGATAGGCATTACGCCAACACTGGCGGATCTAGGCCTCCCTGCCGATAAGCTTGACTGGACCGCCGAGCAAGCGCTCGGCATCGACCGCCTGATCAAGAACAATCCGCGTGCCTTCGATCTCGGCACGATGCGACGCCTCGTCCAGGCTGCCCATGACGGCGACATCGCCGCCTGTGTTATGTGAAGAACGGAACAAAGCGATGAATTTGAACGCTCAGCAGCTCGACCAGGATGGCTATGACGTGCGCGGTTTTTCGCACGGACTCTACATCGACGGTATTTGGCGACCGTCCTCCGACGGTCGGCTCATCGATGTTGTCGATCCCTCCTCCGGGGCGGTGATCGCGGCGGTTCCCGATGCGACAGTCGAGGACGCCACCGCCGCCGTCGAGGCCGCGGCCAAAGCAGCCAAAGGATGGCGGGAGACGGCGCCGCGCAAACGCTCGGAAATCCTTCGGCGCTGTTTTGAGCTCATGGTCGAACGCTCCGAAACGCTTGCCATGCTGATTTCCCTGGAGAATGGCAAGGCGCTGCGCGACGCGCGCGGCGAGGTAGCCTATGCAGCCGAGTTCTTCCGTTGGAATGCTGAGGAAGCGGTCCGCATCACCGGCGAGTTCGGCACCGCGCCCTCCGGCAGCAATCGCATCGTGGTCGATTATGAGCCGATCGGAATTTGCGTGCTGATCACCCCGTGGAATTTTCCGGCCGCTATGGCGACCCGCAAGATCGCGCCGGCGCTGGCGGCAGGCTGCACTGTCGTCCTGAAGCCGGCAAGTGAAACACCGCTGACGGCCTATGCGCTGGCGGCACTCTACAGCGAAGCCGGCGTGCCTGCCGGTGTCGTCAACGTGCTGACCACGACCAGTCCCGGGCCGCTGACTTCGGCCATGCTCGCCGATCCGCGCGTCAGGAAGCTGTCCTTCACGGGGTCGACGGGCGTGGGCCGAACCTTGCTCGGCGAGGCTTCAAAGCATGTCATTTCCTGTTCGATGGAACTCGGCGGCAATGCCCCGTTTGTCGTCTTCGACGATGCCGATCTCGACGCCGCCCTCGACGGCGCGATGATCGCCAAGATGCGCAACGCCGGCGAAGCCTGCACCGCCGCCAATCGCCTCTACGTGCAATCAGGAATCCATGATGCTTTTGCCGACGGGCTCCGCAAGCGCATGGCGGCACTTAAGGTGGGGGCGGGTCCGAATGCAGACACAGAATGCGGGCCGATGATCACCAGAAAGGCTGTCGACAAGATCGACCGCCTGGTCAAGGACGCCGTGGGCCGGGGAGCCAAGGTGCTTTGCGGCGGGGCGATTTCGGAGGAAGAAGGATTCTTCTATCCGCCCACAGTGCTGTCCGATGTGCCGCCCGACGCGGAGATGGCGCACGAGGAGATTTTCGGCCCGGTGGCACCCATCACACGCTTCGACACCGAGGCCGAGGCGATCGCACATGCTAACAACACGGAATATGGCCTGGCCGCTTATATATACACACGCGATGTTGGACGCGGCATGCGGGTGGCGTCGGGGATCGAGGCCGGCATGATCGGTCTCAACCGAGGACTGATGTCGGATCCGGCCGCACCATTCGGAGGCGTCAAGCAGAGTGGCCTTGGCCGCGAAGGCGGCCAGCACCACGGCATCGCCGAGTTCATGGAGGCTAAATATATTGCCGTCACCTTCTGAACCGGCAGTCATATCAAAGGACCCTTTCCGCACGCGCGACCATGTGGCCGATTTTGACGATATCGTGGCCGACATAGTGACTCGCAGCGCCGAAACCCGGGCGAACCTGCCGATGTCGGCTGATATCGCCTATGGCGAGGGCGAGGCCGAGAGGTTGGACCTGTTCTTTCCGCCCGGCGCGCGCAGGGATCTTCCCGTGCACATCTTCATCCATGGCGGCTACTGGCGCATGTTCTCCAGGAGCGACTATTCTTATGTAGCAAACACAGTCACCAAAGCTGGGGCGATCGCGGTCATCGTCGACTATGCGCTGATGCCCGAGTTCAGGATGGCGGCAATCGTCGGCCAGGTCCGGCGTGCCAAACAATGGGTGCTGGACCATATCGTCGACCATGGCGGCGACCCTGCCCGGCTAAGCGTAAGTGGTCATTCGGCGGGTGCGCACCTGGCCACATTCCTGTTCGAAAAGACGCCAATGCCATCACGCATACGTGCGGCGCTGCTGCTAGGCGGCCTTTACGACCTCAAGCCCCTTCAGACGTCCTTCCTCCAGCCGCTAATCGGAATCACCGATGAGGAGGCAGCTGTCTTCACCCCAATGACGCGGTGGCATGACCCGGAGACGGCAGCGACCATTCTCGTCGGAGATCAGGAAACGTCACCTTTTCACCAGCAGGCCGCCGACTTCGGAAAGCGCTTGCGCGCGCAGGGGCACCTTGTCTGCGACCTCCGCCTGAATGACCGAAACCACATGAACAGCGTGCGTGATCTGGGCATCAGCGGCACACAATCTGGCGATTGCCTGATGGCGATGATCGAGGGAAACGGCCTATAGGACGGAAGCTGGGGAAAGCAGAGCCGCTTGACTGCCGGGCCAGACACTCCCGTCACTCAAGAAAGTACCGTCACGGGATCGCGGCACGCTACCGGCATCGGGCTGAGCTTTGCGGCAGGTGAAATCCGGCAGAGGACACAACCGACGATTCCTCATCCTCTTTCTCCACACTGCATGCGGGTGGTGCCGATCGACCATCGCACGCTCAGTCGGTCTGGATCCAGATCGACTTGGTCTCCAGATATTCATGCAGATGTTCGATGCCGCCCTCGCGGCCGTAGCCGGACATCTTCATGCCGCCGAATGGCACCGCCGGGTCGATGGCGTGGTACATGTTGACCCACACCGAACCGGCCTTGATGCGGCGGGCGAGCTTGTGGGCGGTGCCCAGATGGGTGGTGAAAATGCCGGCTGCCAGGCCATAGGGCGTCGCATTGGCCCGCGCCACGGCTTCGTCAAGCGTGTCGAACGGCATCGCCGAAATCACCGGACCGAAGATTTCTTCACGCGCGATGGTCATCTTGTCCGACACCGCGCCGAAGACGGTCGGCGCGATGAAATTGCCGCCGTCGTAGGGCTCGCCGGTCAGTCGCGACCCGCCCGCTATCAGTTCCGCGCCTTCGTCGCGGCCGGCCTTGATATAGCCCACCACCTTGCCGGCCTGCCTGGCATTGATGAGCGGGCCGATTTCGGTTTCCGCCTCAATGCCATGGCCGATGCGAAGCCTGCCGGCAAACTCGGCGACCCGGCGCACGAATTCGTCATGGATTTCGCGCGCCACGAACAGCCGCGATCCGGCGATGCAGATCTGGCCCGAATGCACGAACACCGCCATCGCGGCGACAGGAACCGCCTTGTCGATGTCGGCATCCCGGCAGACGATGATCGGCGATTTGCCGCCGAGTTCCAGGGAAACGCGCTTGAGGTTGATCACGCCCGCCCGCGCGATGGCCTGGCCGGTCAGCGTCGAGCCGGTGAAGACGATCTTGTTGACGTCGGGATGTTCAGCGAGCCGCGCACCGGCCTCCGCCCCGGTGCCGGTGACGACGTTGACGACGCCGTCGGGGACGCCGGCTTCCTGCATCAGCCTGGCGATCAGCAGCGGCGTCAGCGAGGCATCCTCCGAGGGCTTCAGCACGATGGTGCAGCCGGTGGCGAGCGCCGGCGCGATCTTCCAGATCGAAGCGGCGGTCGGAGCGTTCCAGGGGATGATCGCGCCGACAACGCCCACCGGCTCGCGCCTTGTGAAGCTGACGATCTCGCCGGGGATCGAATTGTCTATGGATTCGCCATGCAGCGCGGTCGCCATGCCCGCATAGAAGCGCAGCATGCCGATGACGCGCCGCCGGTTGGCGAGCGTGCGCGTGATCGGCAGCCCCATGTCGAGAGTGTCCGAAACGCTGAGCTCTTCCCAATGGGTCTCGAAGAGATCGGCGATGCGCAGAAGCACGCACTGCCGCTCATAGGGCGAGAATTTTGACCATGGCCCTTCGAAAGCCGTGCGCGCAGCGGCCACCGCCGCATCGACGTCGGCCGCCGAGCCACGCGGCACGGTGGCCAGCACTTCGCCAGTCGCTGGGTTGAACGCCTGCATCTCCTGGCCGGACTGTGCCGGAATCCACTTGCCGCCGACGAACATCGGCCGGAATTCGCCATGGTAGAGCGCCGTGGCCTTCGCCCGCGGGTCGAAATTCAGCGTCATCCCTTCCTCCTCACAATCCGTGGTGACTATGCCTCCCACGCCGGTCGACCTCAAACAAGGAAAGCTAAAAGGGCGTTCAGATAATCGGACTGTGCAATGTACCCGACTTCCCCGATGGTGGCGTCAATGGAGGAACAGATATGAGACTTGCTGGCAAGGTCGCCATCGTCGCTGGCGGCGGTTCGGGATTTGGCGAAGGCATCGTCAGGAAATTCGTCACCGAAGGTGCGCGGGCCGTGTTGATGGACCGGGATGAGGCCGCCGCGGCCCGCGTTGCTGCCGAAATCGGCGAAATGAGCGGCCAATCACTGGCGACCTCTCGACACTCGCAAGCTCGAAGCGGCGGCAGACCTGGCCCGCTCGGCCTTTGGCGGTCTCGACATACTGGTCAACAATGCCGGCGTGGCCCAGCCGCCCTGGCGCTCGAGACGATGGACGAAGAGATGTTCGACCGGATCGCCAACGGCGGCGTCTCGCCTCGCCCGAATTTGACTTGGTGCAATGCTTCAAGGGCTGGGCGATTGCCGCCACCCGGGCCATGGCCGTGGAACTCGCACCGTTCGGCATCCGCGTCGTCGCCACCATTCCAAGCCTGTGCCATAGCGCCTGCCTGACGGCAGGCGGTTAGCCGCCGCCGCCCATGGTCACGGACATGAAGGCCCGGAAGGCCGCCGCTGCCGGTTCGATTGATCTGTCACGCGACCAGGCCAGGCCGACATCCATAGTGGGGATGGGCTCGACAAGCCCGCGCACTTCGATGCGCTGCCCCTCCAAGGACCAGGGGCGGTAAACCATGTCGGACAGGACAGTGACCCCCATGCCGGCAGCCACGAGCGACCGCACGGCCTCGACCGAACTGGTGGTAAGGACGGCGCGGAGCGAAAGCCCCGCGGCATCCCAGTAACGGGCGGCCGTCGTACGTGCCTCGTCAACCGTCAGCATGACATAATCTTCCGCCGCCACATCGGTGAGGCTGATTTCCTGTCGCGCGAGCAGGTGATGATCAGCCGAAAGCCAGAGCCGGCGGTTCGACCGCATCAAGACCTCCTGCGCCAACTCCTTGGTGTGCTCCAGGTTCGACACCAGCATCACGGCCATGTCGATGTCCCCGCACATCAACCCGCTTTCGAGAGCGTCTCGGGGCAGTTCCAGCACCTCGACCTCGATCTCGGGATAGGTCTTTCGAAACCGGGCGTAGTGGCGCGACATGTAGTAGCCGACGACCGTGTAGGTCATGCCCAGCCGCAGCTTGCCCGCCAGGCCTTTCCTATCGCGCAACGGGCTTCGGACGGCGGCAGCGACGGCCCCGGTGATAACCCGCGCATGTTCAAGAAACCGCGCGCCCTCCATCGTCAATCTTACGCCAGCGTGGTTACGCTCCAAAAGCCGTACGCCCAGGTCAGCCTCAAGCGTCTTTATCGCCGCAGTGACCGCCGATTGCGAGATGTTGAGTTCCACCGCAGCATGACTGACCTGTCCGCTCTCGGCGGTCGCGATAAAATAATCAAGCTGTTTCAAGGTGATGGTCATGGTGCGCTCCGGCCCAGAACCATTATCTGTTTTTTTGATATGACAATCAATAAACTACTATTTCACAAACGCCTTCGCATGCGCAAAAAATGCTGCAACGCCGCAAAGACGGCAGCTTCGAGGGGTAACAATGCGATGGCGGTGACGCTAAACTGCGACATGGGCGAAAGCTTTGGCCTCTACAAGGTTGGCGATGATATGGGCATGATGCCCATCATCGACGTTGCCAATGTCGCCTGTGGTTTCCACGCTTCTGATCCGGATCACATGCACGCCGCCGTCCGCAGCGCCAAGGCGAGTGGCGTCAAGATCGGCGCCCATCCAGGCTTGCCCGACATTCAGGGTTTCGGCCGGCGCGAGATGCGGATGACCCGCGAAGAAGTCAGGAACACCATCATTTACCAGGTGGGAGCGCTTGCCGGCTTCCTCAAGGCCGAGGGTGTGGAACTCCACCACATCAAGCCGCATGGCAGCCTTTACTTCATGGCCATGCAGCAGGAGGCAATCGCCCATGGCGTGTGTGACGCGGCAGAGGTTTTCGGCGTACCCCTCTTCGGCATGACGGGCACCCTGCATGAGAAGATCTATCAAGAGCGCGGTATCCCATTCGTCGCCGAGTTCTATGCCGATCTCGACTACGATGCCTCCGGCAAGCTGATCTTGACACGCGTTCATGACGCCAAGGACCCCGCAGAGATGGCCGAGCGGTGCGTACGCGCCATCAGGGAGGGCGAGGGCACGGCAGAGGACGGCAGTTTCTTCCCCGTACGCTGCGATACCATCTGCGTGCATTCCGATACGCCGAACGCCATCGAAATAGCCAGGGCCGTGCGCACCGCAATCGCCCCCTGGCACTGAATTCGACCGAACCCGCCCGCGCGGGCGGTTCCAAATTAGTCTGTCCGCAGTTTTCCGGAGCTTTTTATGGCCCAGATTCTTTCACCTCTTCCTGGCACCTTCTATCGCAGCGCTTCGCCAGACCAGCCGCCCTACAAGGCGGATGGCGACGCGGTGTCCGCCGGAGACGTAATCGGTCTCATCGAAGTGATGAAGTCGTTCCACGAAGTGAGGGCCGAGACGGCCGGTACGAACATCCGCTTCATTGCCGACAATGAGGACCCCATCATGGCCGGCGCACCTATTGCGGATCTCGACTGATGCTGAAGAAGCTTCTGGTTGCCAACCGGGGCGAGATAGCGGTCAGGATCATCCGGGCCGCGCAAGATTTGGGGATCGCCACCGTGGCGGTGTATTCGGCCGCAGACGCCGAGTCGCTCCACGTCCAGCTTGCGGACGAAGCGGTCAACATCGGCCCACCAGCGGCAAAGAAGTCCTATCTCAATGTCGAAGCAATTCTGAAGGCTGCCCGCGACACCGGTTGCGACAGCGTTCATCCAGGCTATGGGTTCCTTGCCGAGAATGCCGCGTTTTCCGACGCGGTCACAGGCGCTGGATTGGTCTTCGTCGGCCCGTCGGGAGATGCGATCCGGATGATGGGAGACAAGGTCTCGGCGCGATCCGCCGCCGCCGCTGCAGGTGTCCCTGTGGTGCCTGGCTCGGCTGGCCGGGTCGAGGGCCTCAAGGCTGGCCACGAGGTGCTGACCGCAACCGGTTTTCCGGTGATGATCAAGGCGGCGGCAGGCGGCGGTGGGCGGGGCATCCGCATCGCCAACTCGCTCGCCGAGTTCGAACAAGCCTTTCCTCAAGCCGAAGCAGAAGCCCTCGCCGCCTTTGGCGACGGTGGCCTCTACATGGAAAAGGTGATCGGCAAGGCCCGCCATATCGAGGTGCAGGTGCTGGCAGACGGAAGCGATGCCATCCACTGCTACGAGCGGGAGTGCTCACTGCAGCGGCGACGCCAGAAGGTTTGGGAGGAGGCGCCGTCGCGCGCACTTTCAGACAGGCTGCGCGAGGAGCTCTGCGCTTCGGCGGTCGCTTTGGCCAAGGCGGTCAAATACTCTGGTGCCGGCACGGTAGAGTATCTTTATGACGATGAAGCAGATCGCTTTTACTTCATCGAGATGAACACCCGTATCCAGGTCGAGCACCCGGTCACCGAAGCGATCACCGGCATCGACCTCGTTGCGGAGATGCTTCGCATCGCCGGCGGCGAGAAGCTGCGGATCCGGCAAGGCGATGTCTCCGTCAAGGGGCATGCGATCGAAGTCCGGCTCAATGCCGAAGACCCGGCGAAGGAGTTCGCTCCATTCCCGGGGCTGGTGGCCGAGCTTCGCATTCCCGGCGGTCCGGGCGTACGCTTCGATTCGATGCTCTACCAAGGCTATCAGGTGCCGCCCTTTTATGATTCGCTGCTTGCCAAGCTGATCGTGCATGCAGAGACGCGCGAGGCGGCGATAGTGCGCCTGATCCGCGCGCTCAACGAGTTGAAGATCGGCGGGCTCAAGACCACCAAGCCGCTGTTTCTTGCGCTGGCCGCCGATCCGGCGGTGCGGGCGGGAGACGTGCATACCCGCTGGCTGGAAGGCTGGCTCATCGAAAACGCCGCAACATTGGCGGGTTAAGGAGGACCGATGTCGATACGATTCAACTTCGGCGGTGACGAACATATCTTCGGCGAGGTGTCCGAAGAAATGTCGCTCACCTCCTTCTTTACCGGCCTTTCGATGACGAACGCGGTGCGTACGGCAGGCATCCGAGGTGTCACCGAGATCTGCCCTGCCAACGCCAGCTTCCAGATTCGCTTCAACCCCGACATCGTCAAGCCGCAGGATTTGCTCAGCGAACTGAAGTCGATGGAAGAGGCGGCCTCGAAGGCGGACCCGGTGCTGAAGACCCGGATCATCGAACTGCCGGTTTATTTCCAGGATCCATGGACGCGTGAAACCTGCTTGCGCTTCCGCGAGCGCCATCAGGACCCGTCCTCCACCGATCTTGAATATTCGGCCCGCATCAACGGCTACGCCACGGTGGAAGAGTTTATCGCGGCCTATTCCGGCCAGCCCTGGTTCGTGTCCATGGTCGGCTTCGTCGCCGGACTGCCCTTCCTGTACCAGATGGTTGAGCGCAAGAAACAGATTCAGGCGCCGAAATACTTGCGTCCACGCACCGACACTCCCAAGCTCACCATTGGCCATGGCGGCTGCTTCGCAGCGATCTATTCAGTACGCGGCGCTGGCGGCTACCAGATGTATGGCATAACCCCGGCCCCGATCTACGACCCGACCAGGAAGGTGCGCTACCTCTCCGATGACATGTGCCTGTTCAAGCCAGGCGACATCGTCAAGTTCAAGGCCATTGGCCGCGATGACTACGACGCCACGCTGGAGGAAATTGAAGCCAATCGGTGGCAGCCGACGGTTCGCGAGTGCACCTTCAGCCTGAAGGACTTCAACAGCGATATTTACGGCACCAATGCAAAGCTGATGGAGCTTATCAATGGCCGTTAAGGTAATCTCTCCCGGCCTCTCCACTTCCGTGCAGGACCTTGGTCGACCAGGCCACTATCATGTCGGCATTCCCGAAGGCGGCGGCATGGACCGCTTTGCCACACGCATCGCAAACCTGCTTGTCGGCAACAATCCGGGTGCCGCGGTGCTCGAAGCCACCTTCATGGGCCCCGAACTCGAATTCACCCAATCCGCGGTCGTCGCCGTCACCGGCGGAGAACTCCCCCCCAAACTCAATGGCGAGGAGCGGCCGACCTGGGAAAGTTTTCCGGTGAAGGCCGGTGACCGGCTTTCCTTCGGCTTCCTCAAGGGCGGCGCGCGCGCTTATCTGGCCGTCTCCGGCGGCATCGACGTACCCGTGGTTCTCGGTTCGCGCTCGACTTACATTCTGGGCGCACTCGGCGGCCATCAGGGCCGCACGCTGAAGGCGGGTGATGAGCTTCCCCTCGGCGAAGGTTCCGGCAAAGCCGGTCTTTCACTGCCTGCAAATCTGCGCCGCGCGGGCAATAGTCCGGCGGAACTCAGAATGCTTCCCGGGATGTACTGGCATCGGATCACCGAGGCTGCCGGCAATCGGTTCTTTGAGGAAACCTGGAAGGTCGCGCCCGAAGCCGACCGCATCGGCTATCGCTTCCGGGGCGGGACGCCGCTGGAGTTCGTCGAGCGCGAGCAGCCTTTCGGTGCGGGCTCCGACCCCTCGAACATCGTCGATGCCTGCTATCCCTACGGATCCGTCCAGGTGCCGAGTGGCACGGAGCCGATCGTTCTTCACCGGGACGCGGTTTCGGGTGGCGGGTACATGATGCTGGGCGTGGTGATATCGGCCGACATGGACCTTATCGCCCAGCTCCAGCCGCACACCCCGGCGCGCTTCGTTCCGGTGACGCTGGAAGACGCGCTTGCCGCGCGAACCGAACAGCGCGCCGCGCTGGCGCGTGCTGAAGGACATCTGGCCGGCTGACGTCAGCCGGAAAAATGCCGGCGGAGGAGCCGGTGGCGAGGAGATCGGCCGGCCAAAACCGACCGTGCGTGGCGGAAGACAAAATCCGGTGCGCGAAACGACAAGACGACGCCGGGCAACGGCGTGAATTTGGCATCCGAGCAGTCCGCTAGAGACCGCCGGAACCGACAGGGGAAGACATTTGCAACGTGACTGGCCGCAAGGCCGGATGCTTCGCGCCTTTCCGTCGGTAGAAAGAAGGAAAGGGTCATGAGTCATCTGAGCGCGGAGAACGTCTCGGTATCGTTTGCGGGGCTGAAGGCCCTGTCATCGGTAGACCTCCAAATTACGCCCGGCCGCATTAGTGGCCTCATCGGCCCGAATGGCGCTGGCAAGACCACGCTCGTCAACGTGCTGACCGGCTTCCAGGCACCGACGGAAGGCACCATCAAGCTCGACGGCGCAGCACTCACGGGTCTCAAGCCGCATCAGGTCCGGCGGCGCGGCATCGCCCGCACCTTCCAGGGTGGGCGGCTCTTCCGCGACTTGCCTGTGCTGGACAATTTGGAGGTAACCGGCGTTGGCCTGGGAATGAGCCGGCGCGCTGCCATCGCCGAAGCGGAAGCGATGCTCGACTGGATAGGCATCGGTGCGCTGAGCACCCGCATCGCCGGAACGTTGCCATATACGGACGAGCGCCGCGTCGCCATTGGCCGCGCCCTGATGGGACGGCCCGCATACATCCTGCTCGACGAGCCCGCGGCTGGCATGAGTGCACTGGAGGCGCGGGAGCTTTCGGCCCTGATAAGACATATCGCCAGCGATCTCGGCTGCGGTGTCCTGCTCATCGAGCACAATGTCGGGCTGGTGCTCGGCCTTTGCCAGCATATCGTTGTGCTCGATTCCGGAGCGATCATCGAGGAAGGCCCGCCTGCGGCCATCCGCGACAGCGAGAAGGTGCGCCACGCCTATATGGGCACGGCCGCGAACACCGACTTGCCTGTTCTGGAGGCGATGGAATGAGCCTGCTCGCCCTTTCCGATATCACTATTCGCTATAGCCGTCTCACGGCGGTCCGAAATGTCTCCTTCTCCATGGCCGAGGGAGAAATCCTGTTCATCACCGGCCCGAACGGAGCCGGGAAGTCTTCGCTGCTGCGCGCGATCGCCGGTGTTACGCCGGTGGCGGGCGGCCGGATCGACCTTGCAGGTCATGAGATCACCGGCCAGGCGCCGGAAAACATCGCCCGGCTCGGATTCTCCATGGTGCCGGAGGGGCGCGATGTCTTCGGCTCGCTGACGACCGAAGAGAACCTCCTGGTCGGAACCGGCATGCACGCCCGCGAACGCGGCTGGCGCAGCCGAGCGGCCGACGAACTCGAAGCCGTCTACGCAACCTTCCCGATGCTGAAAGAGAGGCGGCACGGGCAGGCGGGATTGCTGTCCGGCGGGCAGCAGCAAATGCTGGTCATCGGACGCGCGCTGATGACCAATCCGCGGCTTGTAGCCATTGACGAGCCTTCGCTGGGCCTCGCCCCCAACATCAACGACCAGGTCTACGAGCGGCTGATCGCGCTGCGTGCGCAGCGCCAACTCACGCTCCTGATCGTTGAGCAGAGCTCGGCCCGGGCGATGATGGTGGGCGGGAGGATGATCCTGATGCGTGGCGGACAGATCGTGCTCGATGGCGACGCGCGGACGCTCGGCAACGGCGAGGCGATCCAGGCTGCCTATTTCGGCTACGAGGACAATTGAGATGCTTCAGATCCTGTTCGACGCACTCTCGCTTGGCTCGCTGTACGCGCTCGGCGCGCTCGGCATTGCCCTCATCTTCGGCGTGATGCGGCTCGTGAACTTCGCGCATGGCGACGTCATCGCCTTCTGCGTCTTCGCGCTGCTATGGCCGTCAACAGACGCCATGGCCATCGTCTTCGCCGGCCAATTGCCGTGGTACCTGCTGGTGCCCTTCGTGCTCCTCTGCGGGGCCGGGCTGTCGGTGCTGTGCGAAATCGTCGTCTTCAGGCGGTTCCGCCAGGCAAATCCGGCAACCATGATGATCGCCTCCTTCGCGCTCGGTTTCGTTATTCGCTACTTCCTGCTCATGCTTTTCTCCAGTCGGCCGAAATCGATTTCGCTGCTGCCCGAATTGTCCCAGCCGGTGGAGATCCTTGGTGCCCGGCTTCCCCTCCTCCAGCTCATAACGATCGTCGCCACGATGGTCATCCTGATCGGCCTGACATTGTTCCTGCGTCAAACCCGCTTCGGCCTGGAGATGCGGGCGGCGGCCGAGAACTTCTCGATGGCCCGCATGCTGGGTGTGCGTGCGAACCGGGTCATCATGGGTGCGTTCGCCCTCTCCGGCGCGTTGGCCGCCGCCATTGCGCTGATCTTTGGCGCCCAGACAGGCACGCTGGACATCCAGATGGGCGCCTCGATCATGTTGATGGCCTTCATCGCCACCGTCATTGGCGGCCTCGGCAGCCTCGGGGGAGCCGTGCTCGCCGGCTTCCTGCTGGGTGCCGCCTCGGTGATCATGCAGGTCATGCTGCCCATCGACGCCCGGCCATTCCGCGATGCCTTTGTCTATGGAGCGGTCATCCTCGTCCTCCTCTTCCGCCCGCAAGGGCTTATTGCCGCGCGCGGCACCAAGGAAAGGGTCTGATTTCATGGCTGTCGCCGCCTCCCTAGCCAACTCTACCGCTCCCGGTGCCGCGGCTGCCAAGCAAAAGCCCGCCCGCTTCGCACTTGCGCGCCGCACAATCCTGACGCCGGTCCTGCTTTCTCTGCTGCTGCTGGCCATCGCGCTGATCACGGTGATGACCGGATCGCGGCCCTTCAACCAGACGGTGATCGACGTGTTCGTCCGTGTCATCCTCGTCGTGGGCCTATACATCTTTATCGGAAATTCGGGCGTTCTCAGCTTCGGGCATATCGGCTTCACCTGCCTTGGCGCCTACGCGGCCGCGTGGCTCACCATCAACCCGATGATGAAACGCGGTTCGTTGCCGGGACTGCCCGAATGGCTGCTGGCGACCCGATTGCCTTACTGGCAATCGGCCGTGCTGGCGGCATTGTTCGCCGCCCTCGCCGCTCTCATCTTCGGGCGGGTGCTGATGCGATTATCGGGCATCGCAGCATCGATCGCGACCTTCGCGATGCTCGCCATGATCAACACAATTTATTCCAACTGGGAGAGCGTGACCGGAGCGACCTCGTCGGTCGTCGGCATTCCGATCGTGCGCGTGATCTGGCCGTATCTCATCGGCGCCGTGGTCGCAATCTTCATCGCCTGGGTGCACGCGATCTCCCGGTCCGGCCTAGCCCTTCGTGCTGCCCGCGACGAGCCCACCGCCGCCGCGGCTTCCGGTATCGACATTCCCAGGGAAAGACTGGTGGCGTTCGTCGTATCGGGCGCGGTGATGGGGCTGGGCGGTGCGCTGATGGCTCATTCCATCGGCGTGGTCACACCCGATACATTCTATCTCGGTCTCACCTTCATCACCCTTTCCATGCTCGTCGTCGGCGGCATGGGCAGCCTGTCGGGTGGTGTGGTGGGTGTCGTCCTGCTGTCCGCCCTCATCCAGGCGCTGCGTTGGCTGGAGGCAGGCGTATCGCTCGGCGAGTCCACGTTCGCCCTCCCGAAAGGGGTTCAGGAAATAGCCCTCGGCGTCATCATGATCGTGATCCTCGCGCTTCGCCCATCCGGACTCATGGGCAACCGCGAACTCACCTTACCTCGCAGCAGTCGCAACAAGTGACCGGCGGCACAAGCCCGACCGGAAAACAAAAAAGGAGACGTGCATGGCATACAAAATGAGAATTGTCGCAACCGCTCTGGCCTCGATGTCCATCGCATACCCGGCCCTGGCCGATGACAAGACTATCGTCATCGGCTTCGCCACTGCGGAGTCGGGCTTCATGGAAGCCTATGACAAGCCTGCCCAGGAGGCGGCTTTGATCCGCATCGACGAGATCAATGCGGCTGGCGGTCTGCTTGGAAAGCAGATCAAGGTCGTCAAGGCCGACACCAAGTCCGACCGGGCCGAAGGCGCCAAGGCTGGCCTCTCCGTGCTCGACCAGGGTGCGGATCTCGTGGTCGTGTCCTGCGACTACGACTTCGGATCGCCGGCTGCGCTCGCGGCCGAGGACGCAGGCCGTATCTCCTTCTTCCTGTGCGCGGAATCGGTCAAGGCCGGCATCCAGGGTGTCGGCCCGCACAGCTTCTCCGCGTCGGTGCTGGCGGCCGTGCAGGGAGCGACCATGGCCGAGTGGGCATTCAAGGAAAAGGGCGCAAAGGACTTCTACCGTCTGCTCGATACCTGGACGGCCTACAACAAGGGCATCTGCGACGGCTTCGACTGGATGATGCCGAAGCTCGAAGCCCAGGGCGCGAAGCTTGTCGGTGAAGACACCTTCAAGAACGAGGATGCCTCCATCGCCGCGCAGATCACCCGCATCAAGTCTCTGCCGAAGGAGCCGGATGCGATCATGCTTTGCACGATGATGCCGGGCGCCGTCTCGGCCATCAAGCAGCTTCGCGCCGCGGGTATCAATTCCATGATCCTGAATGGATCGGGCGTCGACGGTAGCTATTGGCTCTCGGCTGTGCCCGATCTGACGAACTTCTACGTCCCCGTTCAGGGATCGATCTATGGCGACGATCCCAATCCGGCCGTGCTGAAGTTCAATGCCACCTACAAGCAGAAGACAGGCGCCGATCCCTCGAGCCAGTATGTCTTTCCGGGTTACGTCATGGTCGACGTCTGGGCCAAGGCGGTGGAGCGTGCAGGCACGGCCGATGCCGACGCGGTCGTCGCGGAACTGGAAAAGATGAAGAATGAGCCGACACTGTTCGGGCCTCGTACCTTCACGCCGGAACTGCATCACCAGAACCAGACGCGGTACCTGATCGTCGAGACCAAGGCCGGCAAGCCGGGTGTTGTAGGCAACTGGACGATTTCCGAGCCGGTACCGATGGAAGCCTTGCTCAAGTAGGAGAAGATGGGCCGGGTAAGCCCGGCCCTTCATATGCGGAAGGCCCTGTTCCTTTGGGATGACCGGGCCTTTCGTCTTTTGAGGATATTGCCTTTGAGCAAAAAACGAGGGCGGCCCGTTTGGACCGCCCTTGTCGCCCGATGAATCCAGATTTTCGCTACCCTCGCGCTTTGCGGTAGGAATCCTTGAGCGCTATGAGCTCCCCCGAGAAAGCGAAGATATCGCAGCCGTCGACTTCGATTTGCTGCCCCGCTGCCGTGGTGCCGACGAAGCGCCATGATGAAAGCCCGGTGTCGCCCGTCACGATGTGCCGTCCCCTGATCCACGCGGCTTTCGGGAAGGCATCGAACAGCGCTGCATAGGCGACGCGCACTGCGTCACGCCCCACATGCTTGCGCCCTTCGGCATCGGGGCCGGCCGAGCCGTGGAAAGCGCAATTCTCAACCATGCAGTCCATCAGCGCGCCCACGTCGCGAGCGTTCCAGGCCGCGAGGAACCGGTCGAGCACGGCGAGCCGCCTGGCTGCGAGATCGCCAGCCTCAACGACCTCGACCTCGAGAAAGGCGAGCGGCGCATCGCCGGCATTGATGACATTGTGGGCCACACCCGTCCGCCGCGAGTAGGGCACCCCTTGAGTGAGAGCGGCTTGCGACTGCGCGCCGTCGGGGCCTTCGAGACCGAGCTTGCCGTCCGTAAGCGGCACGATGACGTAGTCATGGCCATGGATGTGCCAGCCGGTCTCGGCCCCGGTGGCAAAGCGCCATTCGGTGACCCGAAAGCGTTCGTCGTCGATATGGATGACCGGTTCGGCTTTCATGCGGGTCATTCAAGTCCCTCCTTGGCAACCGCACCGGTCAGGCGCTCAAGCGTCCGGCCCATGCGCGTCATGATTTCCTTCACATCGTCTTCTGTCGAGATCATCGGCGGACAGAGCGCGAGCTGGTCGCCGATGGCGCGGAAGATGAGGCCTTCCTCGTGGCCGATTCCCGCTGCGATACTCCCTGCGCGCCCAACCTTGGCGAAGGGGCGTTTCGTCGCCTTGTCTGCCACCAGCTCCACGGCGCCGATAAGACCGGTGCCCCGCGCTTCGCCGACAAGCGGGTGATCGGCGAACGAGCGGATGCCGGCCTGGAACGACGTCTCAAGGCGGGCCGCGTTTCCGATCAAGTCCCGCTCCTCGAAGATGGCGAGGTTTTCGAGACCCACCGCCGTCGCGACCGGATGACCCGACGCCGTGAAGCCGTGGCCGAAATTGCCGATCGTTGCGGTGTTGTCGGCGATCGCCTGATAGATCGCATCGGAGAAAATGACGGCGGCAAGCGGCATATAAGACGACGTGATTTGCTTGGAGACCGTCATGATATCAGGCGTGAAGCCGTATTTCTGAGCGCCGAAAGGCGTACCAAGCCGCCCGAAACCACAGATCACCTCGTCTGCTATCAGGATGATATCATTTGCCCGGCAGATTTTCTCCACGCCTTCCCAGTACCCGACCGGCGGCGGCAGAACGCCGCCGGCTGCCATGAGCGGCTCTCCTATAAAGGCTGCAATGGTGTCAGCCCCTTCTTCCGCGATCGCCGCTTCCAGCTCGGCGAGCAGACGCGCCGTGAAGGCGGCTTCGTCTTCGCCTTCCATGCCGAAGCGATAGAAGTGCGGGCAGGTCAAATGGCGAACGGGAATCGCCGGCAGATCGAAGTCGCGATGGTTGACCGGCAGGCCCGTCAGGCTGCCGGAGGCGACGGTGATGCCGTGATAGCCCTTGGTCCGTGCCAGGAATTTCTTCTTTTTTGGCCGGCCCAGCGCGTTGTTCATGAACCACATCATCTTGACGATGGTGTCGTTGGCTTCCGAGCCCGACGACGTGAAGAAGACACGCGTCAGGTTTTCCGGCGTCATCTCCACGAGTTTCTCAGCGAGCCGGATGGATGGCTCATGCGCCTTGGAGGAGAAGGTGTGGTAGTAGGGCAGCTTCAGCATTTGCTGGTAGGCAGCGTCGGCCAACCGCTTTTCCGAAAAGCCGACGCCCACCGACCACAGCCCGGCGAGCCCTTCGATGTATTCCTTGCCGCGTTCGTCATACACACGGATGCCGTCGCCGCGGCTGATGATCAGCGGCCCGGTTTCCTCGTGCTGACGCAGGTTTGTGTAGGGGTGCATGGAGGTGGCGATGTCGGCGGCGGCGAGAGAGTTGGAAAGCGCATCCATGGAAGTCCTCAGCGGCTTGGGGAAATGGTTCGGGAGGTGAGTGCGAGATAGTCCTCGATCCCATGCGTGGAGCTTTCACGATTCGGGAAATGAATCATGGCAGGCTGTTGGAATGGGTGTCGATGATCCGCCGCATCAGCGCGGCGACGTCGCGCGCATTCGGAGGATCGGAGTGGATGCAGACGGTGTCGAAGTCGACCGGGCGGATCGTACCGTCTGTCGTGACGAGTTCGCGTCGGGTAAGCGCCCCCACCATGCGGTGCTCGGCAAGCGTCAGGTCGATGGCCGACTGGACGCGCGGAATGATCAGGCTGCCGCCGGGAGCGTAGGCAAGATCGGGAAAGAACTCGCCCACGAAGGCGACGCCGAGTTCGGCTGCCGCCGTCTCGTGACAGGTTCCCGCCAGGCCGAAGAGAGGGACGCCGAACGGCTTGACCGCCGCGGCAATCGCCCGGGCAGTGTCCACGTCGTGCGCGGCCATGCCGTAGATGATGCCATGCGGCTTGACATGGCTGAGCTGCCCGCCCTCGGCGGCCAGCATTCCTGTCAGCGCACCGATTTGGTAGAGGAAGGCGGCTGTCAGTTCCTCGGGCTGAAGTTTCATCTCGCGCCGGCCGAACCCCTCGCGATCGGGAAGGGACGGATGCGCGCCAACCTGCTTTCCGTGCGAAAGCGCGAGCCGCACGGTCTTCAGCATCGTCCATGGATCGGAGGCGTGGAAGCCGCATGCGATGTTGGCGCAATCGATGTGGGGCATGATGCCGGCATCGTCGCCGAAACGCCAGTTGCCGTAACTTTCCCCCATGTCGCAGTTCAGGGTGACCATGGTTTGCTTGCCTCAGCCCAGAGTGTTCGACGCCCAGCCGTGGGCGATGTGGGGGAATTCCGGCGGCGGTTCGCGCTCGTGCAGCAGTCGAAGCACGCGCGGCGGCGTCAGTGGCAGCTGCCGCACCGGC
The DNA here is from genome assembly GCF_040322475.1 of Mesorhizobium sp. M0140. NCBI lineage: Bacteria > Pseudomonadati > Pseudomonadota > Alphaproteobacteria > Hyphomicrobiales > Phyllobacteriaceae > Mesorhizobium > Mesorhizobium sp. M0140. The sequence goes on from NZ_JAMYTM010000021.1 coordinate 54,159, forward strand.
TTGCCGATAGCGCGTGCCACAGCGCAGCCGATCGCCGCGCCCACGGCCAGGATCGGGACCTCGCCCGCGCCCTTGGTGCCTAGAGGCCCCATCGACGGAGCGCCCTCGTAGAGGTCGGCGGCGACCGGAACCACGTCCTGCGCCAGCGGCAGGCGATAGGTCTCGAAATCGTCCTGCGCGATACGTCCGTCAGCGGTGATCGTCACCTCCTCATGCAGGGCGTAGCCGAGACCCTGCACGACACCACCCTGTATCTGGCCCATGACCGCGCGCGGGTTGAGTGCGCGGCCGACATCCTGCACCACGCGATAGGCCAGCACCTCGACATGACCGGTGTCCGGATCAACCGCCACCTCGGCCTCGTGGACAACGAAGACGGGGATGTCGAGCGCATCGATGAAGTGCCCCATCGCGCAGCCGGACATTGCCGGAGTGTTCCTGGCGGTAAAGGCTCCGCTTCCGGTGACCGGGCCGGTGGTTGCCTGCGCATGGGCGACGACAGCGGGGATCGACATGCCGGAACCGGGACGTCCCGTGATCTCGACACGACCGTCCCGCAGCACCAAGTCTTCCGGTCGGGTCTGCAGCATCTCGCCGGCGGTCCGCAGCAGCTTCTCCCGCACCTCTGCACAGGCGGCGATGCTCGCAGCACCAATGGACACGGTGGTGCGCCCACCGCCAACGCCGACATCGAGACCGGCGGCATCTGTATCAGCTTCGCGCACGATCACCTGGTCAGGAGCGAGGCCGAGTTGCCCGGCCACGATCTGCGGCAGGGATTGCATCATCGTGCCGGAACCAATCTCCACACCCGACGTGACCAGTGTTGCACTGCCGTCGGCGTTCAAATTCACCGTCGCCGCCGAAGGCCCGACGAAAACGAACCATGTGCCGACCGTGGTTGCAATACCATAGAGCCTGCCGTCGGCCTCGGCCTCTGACGTACCGGTACTGGCGCGCAGTGTCTCCATGCGATCGAGCATCGGACCCAGCACGTCGGCCTCGAAAACCTGGCCCGTGGCACCGAGATCACCATCTCCCAGGACATTTTTCTTCCGGAACTCCATCGGGTCGAAGCCTAGCGCATCACAGATTTCGTCGGTGTGTCGCTCCAAAGCGAATGTGTTGTAGACGCCGTTGCAAGCCCGGAAAGCACCGTTGGGTGGTGTGTTGGTGTATACGGCGCGGCTGACGAGCCGCGTTGCGCCAACCCTGTAATTGCCGCCCAGCGTGTGCGCCGTCATCGTCGTCAGAAAAACCTGTTCGCCTCCATACGCGCCGCAGTCCATCAGCACGACCGCCTCGCGCCCGGCGATGTATCCTTCGGCAGTGACAGCGGACCGGATGCGGATTTCCGCATTCTCGCGGCAGAGGCAGGTTGCCATCTCTTCCTGCCGGGTGTTTTCCAGGACCACCGTGCGCCCGGTCATCCGCGCCAGAAGTGCGGTGATAGGCTCGATGGATGCATCGAATTTCAGGCCGAACCCGCCGCCGACAGGGGGTACAGTGACCCGCACACGCCCGGGCGGAAGCTGCATGACCCTTCCGGTGACGTTGCGCACGGTCCAAGGCACCTGCGTCGAGGTCTGTATGTGAGCACGGCCGTCCTCCCAGGAGCCGATGGCAACGCGCGGTTCGAAGGGCACATGGCTCTGCCGGCCGACGGTAAAGCTGCTCTCGACAATGCGTATGTCGGGACGGGCGAAGGCCGCATCGACGTCACCGCGGCTGGATTTTGCCTCCCATGCGATGTTGCCGGCACGTGCACCGCCCTCGGTGATCACCTCGTAGCCGCGCCAGCCCTCGTGGACGAGACGGGCGCCGGGCTGGAGCGCGTCGGCCATGGTGAGCACCGGTGCCAGCGGCTCGACCTCGAGCATGATGGCGGCAAGTGCCGCCCGCGCCTGCTTCTCCGTCTCGGCGGCGACGACGGCGATTGGTTCACCGTGATAGCGGATCGTGTCGATGGCCAGGAGCGGATGGTCGGCAATGCCGATGCCGTAGAGCCCTGGCGCGTCGGCGCCGGTCGCCACCGCGCGCACGCCAGGGCAGCGAAGTGCCGCCGAAACGTCGAGCTTGCGGATACGCCCCGCGGGAACGGTCGACCGCAGCAGCACGGCATGCAACATGTCGGGGCGAACCCGGTCGTTGGTGTATTTCGTCCGCCCGCGCAGCTTGTCCTGCGCATCGCGGCGGGGAAGATTCATCACGGTGGCGGACAGCTCAGACATGTATGCCTCCCACCAACTGGCCAGCCTTCCGCGCTTGGTCAAGGCAGTCGGCCACGGCGTCGACGATCCGCTCATATCCCGTGCAGCGGCAGATGTTGCCGGCCATCGCGGCCTTGATTTCGGGACGGCTCGCATGCGGATTGTCACGCACGAACGCCGAAAGGCTCATGACCATTCCTGGAAAACACATGCCGCATTGCACGGCATCGACCGCCTCGAAATTGGCCTGGAGCGGGTGCAGCGCCTGGCTTCCGAAACTCAATCCCTCGATGGTCGTCACCGCGCATCCCTGGACCAGTCCAACCGGCTTTAGGCAGGACGGCACCGCTTCGTCGTCGACATGCACCGTGCACGCGCCGCAAAAGCCTTCGCGGCACACGGCTTTGGTCCCCGTCAGGAATCGTTCCTGCCGCAAGATGTCGACGAGCGGCGTCATCGGATCGCCATCAAAGCGGCAGTCCTCGCCATTCAGCTGGAATGTCACGGTCATGCCAGGCCCCCAGTCTTGAGAAGTGCGGCAACACCGCGCTTGACCAGCGGCGCAAGAACCTGGCGCCGGTACCAACCCTCCGCTTCCTTGCCGTCGCGGCCCTGAAAATCATTGTGCTCCAGCGCAAGCCCGGCGGCGCGTTCCGGATCGAACGCAGAGGCCGAGTCCGCCGCCATGGCCTGTTCGAGCGCCGTCCAGCGCCGCGCTACCGGCTCCACCGAGCCGACGGCGATGCGACATCGTTTGTCCTTGTCTACCGCAAGCGAGACGATGGCGACCGGATAGTCGCCGGCTTTCCGAAGCGGCAGGCGGATATGAGCACTTGCGACAAGGTCGCGGCGCAGATGAATTTTCGTTACAATCGCTTCGGCCAGCAGCGCATACCTGTCTTTGAGGAAATCCGAAATACCGAGGAGTTTTGGGCCTTCGAACGTCTCCAGCTCCATCGTCGCCTCACAAACGAGAAGCGCAGGGGCGAGGTCGGCGGCAGCAAAGTCGAGGGCACAAAGGTTGCCGCCCACGGTGGCGACCCTTCGGATGCCGGGATTGGCCGCATTCTCCGCCGCGGCAACCAGACCTTCGAAGCCCGCTGCCCCGTGCAACGCGCGGCCAACGACTGCGTGGGTAACGGCTGCGCCGATCACGACATGGTCCGAGCCGATTTCGACCTTGGACAAGGCCGGTATTCGGTGGAGGGCGACCACCGCCTCGGGAAGCTCGACCCCGCGCCGTGGATCACGCATCATCCAGGTGCCGCCGGCAAGCACAGCCGCACCTCGCCTGCGTGCGGCCAATGCCTCTTCAATCGTGCTGGCCGCGGTGAACGATCGTTCCACGCTTGTCGCCATCTGTCATACCCCTCGGAAGCAGCCAACTTTCGCGGCGCTGCAGCATTGTTGCTCCAGCTTTAGGCTCCTGTGAAATAGTAATTGTTTGAGTATCGTATCGAAAAAACAGATAACTCTGCGGCGTGCTCTTTGGCGCTCAGGCCCAGTGAACGACCGTGCGTTTCTCAAAGCTCTCACGGAACTGGGCGGTGGTTTTGGGGAGCAGTTCGCCAGTCTCCCAGTCGAGGATCACGGCATAGTGCCGAACCGCATCGAGCGTGTCGATCTCGCCGGAGCGGTATTTGCGCGCGACCTCCTCAGGATCCATGCGTGCCCAGTCCTTCCGTTTCGCCCGGATGTCGGCACGGCAGGCTTCGGTTGCCGTCCCGTCGATTTCGTACTGGCACAGGTCGCGGTCGATTTCGCGGATCACCACGCCGTAGTCAGTCTTGGCGCGCTCCAGAGACACGTAGTCGTCGATCACGTCCTCCATCACCTTGCGGGGCTCCCGCTGCAGTGGATCGCCGAAACCGCCGCCGCCGGCCGTCGGACGAGCGAACTGGTCGCCTGTGTGGACGGAGTAATCGGAGAATACGGAGCCGAGCCAGATCTCGGTCTCTTCTCCGGCGCGCTTCATGGTCAAGCCGTGGGGCATCGACGGCAGGCCTCCTTCGACACCCCAGACGACAGCGCGCTCGCGGTCGCAAATATAGGACATGACGGCATTTTCAGCCTCAAGCAGCAACGAGGTCTTCTGCACGCCGACGCCGCCCCGCCATTTGCCAGGCCCGGCTGAATCCTGCTTGATCTGGAACTCGACCGTCCGAGTCGGATTCACCCGTTCGTTGCCTTCGTTCGGTTGCGACATCAACCCGGTTCCGAAGCAGGCGGTGGTGACATCGGCACCATCCTTGCCGTTGCGCCCGCCCCAACCGCCCGGCAGCCATTCGTAGAACATGAAGATCGGCTTTTCGGGTTTGCGCGCGTCCCGTCCCCCGGCCAGCAGATATTCGAGGTTGAAGGCGCAGGCGATAGCGCGTTCGGGCATGATCTTCGACCACATCTCGAAGATCGCGTTCATGATCTTTTCGAACGGCATCAGGAACCCGGTCACCGCCACCGGCCATTCCGCACTGACGATGCTGTTCTTTGGCGCAGTCACCTCGATCATCCGGTAAAATCCGCTGTTGAGCGGGAGGTCCGGAAAGAAGGTTTTCATGCCGGCGACCACGGCCGAGAAGGTCGCGCCCGGGGCGGAATTGTACATCGAGGCAATGGTCGAATGGCTTCCCGTAAAGTCGTAGTGGATCGTGTCGCCCTTGATCGTCATCTTGATGCGGATCGGGATCATGCCTTCGCCGGCACCGAGATCCCGGTCGATGTAGTCGACCGTCTCCCAAGTGCCGTCGGGCAGCTCCGCGAGACGCTTTCGCACGGCACGTTCGACGTAGTCCTGAACCTCCTCCATCCCGCGCATGACCTGGCCGCGTCCGTACTTCTTGACCAGCCGCAACAGTTCGCGCTCGGCGGCCTGCGTCGCCTGCGCCTGGGAATGGATGTCGCCAATGATCGACGCGGGATCGCGCGTGTTGGCCGCGATCATGTTGGCGACGTCGGAGCAGAAGCGGCCGCGCTGGAAAAGGCGCAACGGCGTGATCCGCAGGCCTTCGCGAAACATGTCGCGGGCGGTGACGTCGAAGGAACCCGGCACCGAGCCGCCGAGATCCGACCAGTGTCCGTTCGACTGGGAGAAGCCGATCAGTTTGTCTTCATCGAAGATCGGTCGGACGAGCCGAACATCGCTGAAATGCGTACCGCCGGCATAGGGATCGTTGATTGCGTAGACGTCACCGGGTGCCATATCGCCTTCGAAAACCCGGATCACCTCCTTGCATGTGTTGTGCAGTGTGCCGACATGGACCGCGATGTCGTAGTTGCCCTGGGCAACGGAGTTGCCATCGGCGTCGTGCAGGGCGTTCGAAAAGTCTCGGTTGTAGATGACGAAGGAATAGCAGGTGCGAAGCATCTGTTCTGCCATCTGGTCGACGGTGGTGATGAAGGAGTTTTTCAGCACCTCGAACGTTACCGGATCGAGGCCAGGGCTCGTTTCAATCAGCTTTGTCATGTCTCAGCCTTTCGTCACGATGAGAATGTTCAGGAAGTCGTCGACGGTGGCGCTCATTCCCGGCGGAACCACGGTGGTGGAATCGAACTGTTCGACGATGGCGGGTCCCGCAAAGGCAGCGCCGGCGCTGAGTTGGTCGCGTTCATAGACAGCCGCATCATGAGATACGCCGTCGAACCAGACGCCGCGGCGGCCGACCGGCTGTGGCTTGTGCGGCAAGACTTCATGCCGCGGCATCTCGGCTTTCGGTACGATGCCGATCGCCTTGACCGCGATGCGGAAGATCGACACCGGCGCCTCTTCGCGGCGGTAGTTGAACTCGCGTTCGTGCTCGTTGTGGAATGCCTCTATCAGCGAGCAGATGCTCTCGATCCGCGCCGGGGCTGACACCGCGAGTGAGCGCCACTGGCCCTGGTACATCATCTCGACCGTACGCTGCAGCGCCATGTCTTCGCGCGCCACGCCCTCATGGGTCAGGCGCTCAACCGCCTGTTCTTCCATCAGAACAAAGGCCGTCTGCATCTCGGCGGGCGAGACCGTCGAAGCATCGGCCATGAAGCTTTCGGAGAAATCATGCTGCACGTCGACGAGAAGGCAACCGAGCGCGGAGGTGACGCCAGGATTGGGCGGCACGATCACGGTTGGAATCGAAAGCTCCTTCGCCACGGCCGCTCCGTGCAAAGCGCCTGCACCGCCGAATGCGACGAGCGCAAAGTCTCGTGGGTCATAGCCCCGGCTGATGGAGAGAAGCCGGACGGCATTGCCCATATTGGCGTTGGCGACAGCGATGATCGCCTCGGCCGCTTGGTGGAGTTCCATGCTGAAGGGTGTCGCCACAGTCTCCTGCACCGCCTGGGCGGCCAGAGCGGGGTCGAGCGTGATCTTGCCGCCCGCAAGGCTGGTGCCGAGACGACCGAGCACGACATTGGCGTCGGTGTTGGTGGCGGTGCGGTTGCCATTCTTGTAACAGGCAGGGCCCGGAAACGCGCCGGCGGACTGCGGTCCGTTGCGCAAGCTGCCGCCCTCGTCCTGCCATGCCAACGAACCGCCGCCCGCGCCGATGGTCAGCACCTCGATGGAGGGGAAGCGGATCGGATATCCGAATTCGATGTACCAGTCTTTTGTGATGCGCGACTCCCCGTTCCATGCGAGCGAGACGTCGGTGCTGGTGCCGCCCATGTCGAAGCCGATCGAGTTCTGGAAGCCACAGAGATTTCCGATGAAGCGGCTTGCGATCGCACCGGCGGCAATGCCCGATCCTGCGAGCCGGGCTGAGAAATCCCTGACGCTTGCGGGTGTCATGACCCCGCCACCGCTGTGCAGCAACAGGAGATCTCGCTTGTATCCGGCCGCGGCAAGCTTTTCTCCGAGACGCGACACGTAGTCGACGACGACCGGGGCGCAGACGGCGTTGGCCATGGTGGTGGAAAAACGCTCGTGCTCGAAGATTTCCGGCATCACCTCCGAGGAGATCGAAACCGGCAGATCCGGCATGGCCTCCTTCAGAATCTCACGCATGCGGCGCTCATTGGCGCCGTTGACATAGGAGTTCATGAAGCAGACGGCGATGGACTTGACCTGCCGTTTGACGAGAATTTCCGCGACGCGGTGAGCGGCCTCTTCGTCCAGTGCTTCCAGGATCGTGCCCTCGGCACTGACCCGTTCCCGGACCGTCAGCCGGTCGCGGCGCGGGATATAGGGCTTGGCGACATCCTTGTAGGTGTCCCAGAGGTCTTCCTTGTTGGCGCGGCGGATCTCGACAACATCACGGAAACCCTCGGTGCAGACCATTGCGGTGCGTGGCAGGCGGCGGGTGATCAGCGCATTGGTGGCGACCGTCGTACCATGAGAGAACAGCGTCACCTCCGAAAGATCGATGCGGCCCTGCTCCACGCCATTCATGATCGCCTGCATGGGATCGTCAGGCGTGGAGGCGGTCTTCTCGATGCGGATCGCGCCGCTATCTTCGTCCATGATGCAAATGTCGGTGAAAGTCCCTCCGACATCGACGGCAACTCTTATTCTGCTCATGACAGTTCCTTCGCGGGATATTTGCGGGCAAGGCCCGGCTTTCGCCGCCCTTGCCGGGGCGGCGTCGCAATAGATTATGGGAATTGGCCCGGATTTCGCCGGGTCTAGTGCCGCTCTCTTGAGGTCGAAGCGCGGCCTGCCCGGTTCGCTGCTTCGCGACGGGTATCAGTCGGTGCGCAACCGAACCGCGTCCGGTAGTGCTTGCAGAATTGAGACTGGTCGGCAAAGCCCCAGCGGTAAGCAATCTCGGCAACGCTGCTGATGTTGGTCACCGACATCAGTTCCTCGGAGCAAAGCTCAAGCCGGGCGTCGCGGATGAAGCCGTTGATCGACTGGTTGCTGTCCTGAAAAAGAACCTGCAGGTAACGCAGGGAAATCCCGCAGGCATCGGCCACCGCCTGCGGGCCGAGGCCGGAATTCTTCAGATTGTCGCGAATATACTGCTCGGCACGATGCAAATGGCCGGCCCGGATCGACGAGATGCTGCTGTCCAGCACGCGATCGTCGCTCACGATCGACAGGCACAGCATTTCCAGGATGTGCCTGCCCATCATCTCACGAGCGACTTCAGTGATCTCATCGACATGGCCGATCGTGGTTCGCACCGTGTCAAGGAAGAGCGCGGCGACGCCTTGGGTTGCGTCGAAACTGAGCGCACTGAGCCGTTCGGCAGACCCGATCCGCGCCCGAACGCTCGACGACGGCACCTTCAGGACCCACAGCGCGTTTGGCTTACCGTGCCAGAATTCGTAAGGCGCATCTCCCCTCTCAACGAGGAAGCCCCCCGGACCGCAATTGACGGTCCTCGACCCTTGCGAGAAATTCACCTCCGACATCTCCGGGATGGTGATGAGCAGGCTGGCGTCACGTTCGTTGAGGAAGTGGCGGCGATGGCGGCGATAGCTTACGGCATCGCAGCGCATTTTAGACACGCTGACGAGCCCAAGCGAGAAGGTTTCCAGCGTGCCTGAAAATTCACGACGGTTCCGATACTCGGTGTCGAGCGGAAAATAGGCTTCGGTAACAGCGGCTTGCCAGGCATCACCGCCTGTGGGACCGCCGATCGTATCGACGACGTATTTCATTCCCCGACCTTTCTGGTTGGCCCCGGTTAGCCCGGTGTTTTTCTGAAGATTACAGGAATCCGCCGGCGCGTATTGGTCAAAAACGAATAAACTTATGTGGCCGTTTGGCCCAAGGGCCGGAGCTCGCGACGGTTTCAATTATCGTCACGGTCCTGGTGTGCAGTTGATCAAACCAGCCTTGGGCGCGCAAACCGCAAGCCAACTTGGAGCCATGCATTCTTCTCGCACACTCATTCAGGATAAGTTGGCCAGCGCCGGGATCGCCGCCATGTTCTGTGCCAGGCCGACGGTCACCGCCGCCCCGGCCAGTTCCTGCGCACCCTTCACCCCGAGGATCTTGAGCGCGATGTGGGCAGCGGACGCGTCTGGTGGCGCCGCCAACCAGACCGAGCGCCATCGGCATCTCGATCGTCCCCCGAGAAACCCTGTTTCGCCAAAAATGGTGACGATCCGCTCGGCTCCTCGGTCGTTTTGGCCCATGAGCCCAACCCTTCCACGCGCCGAAGCAACGCGCCGGCCTAGTCGGCCGCCGGGATAATCCGCCAAATCTTGTTGCCCACATCATCCGCGATCAGCAATGCGCCAGTTCGGTCGATGGCGACGCCAACCGGACGGCCGAATGCCTTGTCATCGTTGCTCAGAAATCCGGTGAGCACGTCCTGTGGCGGCCCCGACGGCTTGCCGTCGGCAAACGGCACGAAGATCACCTTGTAGCCGCTTCGCGGCATGCGATTCCATGAACCATGCTGGCCGACAAAGGCGCCATTCTTCATGTGCGGGCCGAACAGGTCGGCGGTGTTGAAGGTGAGCCCAAGCGACCCGGTGTGCGCCCCGAGTGCGTAGTCGGGCACGATCGCCTTGCCGACGAGGTCCGGACGTGGTGGCTGCGCCCTGACATCGATGTGTTGGCCGAAATAGCTGTGGGGCCAGCCGTAGAAGGCGCCATCCCTGACCGATGTCATGTAGTCGGGAACGAGGTCGCTGCCGATCTCGTCACGCTCGTTGACGACCGCCCAGAGTTCCCCGCTTTCAGGGCTCCAGGAGAGGCCGTTCGGGTTGCGCAGACCCGACGCAAAGAGCCGCGTCTGCCGCGTCGCGAGGTCGATTTCGTGCACGGCGGCGCGGCCTTCTTCCTCCTCCATGCCGTTTTCGCCGACATTGGAGTTGGAGCCCACGGTGGCATAGAGCTTCGTTCCGTCCGGACTGGCAATGACGTCCTTGGTCCAATGGTGATTGCGGCCGGCCGGAAGGTCGACGATCTTCTCGGACGGAGCAGTGATCTCGGTGGTGCCGTCGCGATAGGGGAAAGTGACGACCGCGTCGGCATTGGCGACATAGAGCTTGCCGTCGAGCAGCGTCATGCCGAAGGGCGAGAAGAGGCTGCTGAGGAGGGCTGTCCTGATCTCAGCCACGCCATCGCCGTTCTCGTCGCGTAACAGCGAGATACGGTTGGCGCTCCGCACCTCGGCGCCAGCCCGGCTCTGGAACAGGTTCATGAACCAGCCACGTATGGAAAAACCTTCGTCAGGTTTTGGCGGCGCGTTGCTTTCGGCGACCAGCACGTCGCCATTGGGCAGCACGTGCAGCCAGCGCGGATGGTCGAGGCCGCCAGCGAATTCGTTGACGGCGAAGCCTTGGGCGGCGACCGGCATCTTGCCTTGGGGCCAAGGGGTCGCCTCGGCAACGTGGACCGTGGGTATCCAGGTCGGATTGGGTTCGGCGAGCGTCGGGTTTGGACCGTAGGTCTGCTCGATCGGAAGAGTGGCCTGTTCGCGCGAGAAGAAGAACAAGCTCGCCCCCGCGATTACGACGAAGGCGACAATGACGAGTAAAACGCCGAGAATTTTTCGCATCAGATATTCCCGAGATTGGGACAGTGACGTAACGCCATCAGGGCGTTCCGGTTGCGGCGGCACGCGACATTTGCGCGAAATAGGCGGCCAGTGCGGCAATATCTTCGTCCGAGAGGTTTTTAGCAGCGTTGCGCATCAGATGGGCGAAGCGCGTGCCGCCGCGCTTTTCCTCGCGGAAAAGCTCGAGCTGGGTCGCAATGTATTTGGCGGGCTGTCCGGACAGTTCCGGATAGATGGGGTTGCGGTCCGGACGACCGTGGCAACCCAGGCATGCCGGAACGTCGCGCTCCGGGATGCCGCGTCGCGCGATCTCATCGGCACGCGCGATCCGGGCACGGTCCGGTTGCGTCGACGTTGCAGGCGCAGGCAGCGCGGAAAAATGCCGCGCGAGATCGGCGAGGAGTGCAGGGTCGACAGCGGTGACAGAAATTCCCATGACACCGCTCTGGCGGTGGCCGGCAGCGTAGGCTCTCAAACTTTCAAGAAGATAGGTTTCGCGCTGAGAGGCCAAGACGGGCGTTGCGGGGCTCCGGCCGAGCCCATCCGTGCCGTGGCAGCGGGTACAGTCGGCGAGTGCGCGCTCGAGGCCTTGTGTTTGGCCAGTCGACGGTTCGCTACTGCCATAAGCAAGGTCGCGCCACCGCGCCTCGTCCATCATCGGCAGTTCGCGCAGGAAGGCGACCATCGCCCAGACTTCATCGTCGCGCTGCTGCGTCGGCCAGGCCGGCATGCCGGTGAAGCGCACGCCGTGCTGGACGATGCGGAAGAGTTCGGCGTCCGTCCATTCGCCGACCTTGCCGACAAGGTCCGGCGGCTGCGGCAGCATCGCAAGGACGGCGGGCGAGCGCGGTTCCCCGGGCGCGCCGTGGCAGATGGCGCAGCCGCGCGCGAAATGGCCGGCAGCCGGCTGAATAGCGTAGCGCGGCAGCTCGTCCGGCACCTTGACCGTGAGTGCGTATGTCCGTACGGCCGAGCGCATGGCGAAGTGCAGGAACCACTCGGTCACCTTCCAGTGGCCGGTCGAGGCGCCAACGTTGAAGAAGCCGATCCAGGTCGCGAAAAGCACGGCGGCCGGCAAAATCGCCAGGCCTATCGCCAAGTGTTTCCAGTTGACGTGCATCAGCCGGCCAGCCTCTCGGTTTTGCCGCCTAGGAGCCTGGCAAGCAGGAAGACGCCTCCAGCGAGGTAAGCGGCAGCGCCGATCATCAACATGATGATGCCGCCGAGCGCCTGGTCCTGTCCCGCCCCGAGCACGAGGCCGAAGCACGTCACATCGCCGAGGCCATAGAGCGGTCGCGAGGCGAGCGAGAGCAGCGCGCCAAGCAACGTCATGTGGATGGAGGTCAGGAGCAACGCGAAGGCGCCGGCAGCGTCCCTAGCCGGCGCATCGGAATTGCGCGGCGCCACGCACGTCAGCCACAGGAACAGCCCGGCGCCAAGGAAGGACACCTGCTCGATCATGGTGGCGATGGTCGATGTCTCGGCCCACTGGCGCGCAGCCGGCGCATGCCAGCCCCAGACGACAATCAGTTCGACGAGAGAGGCGATAAGGGGAGCGGCGGTGGCCACGGAGCGTATCGTCCTGGCAATACCGATTGCGATCAGCGGCGCCGCGATCGCGACGACGCCCATGTGGGCAAGCATGTGGGCCGCGAACGAGCCACGCCACGCATCGAGCAGCGGTCCCGCCCAGACCAGCGCGAGGGTGACGAAGCCCAGCAACAGGCTTGCCGTCCTCATGAGGAGCATCCGTCGATGAAGAGCAGCGGCAGCGCCACGTAGAGCACGGCGACGAAGCTCAGGCCGCAAAGCAGTAGCGTGGCAAACCCCTGGAAGAGGTTGCGGTCCGTCGCTGTGGGATCGTCGTGCGGCGGGTCGTTCGTGCCGAAGCCCCACTGCCTCCAGGCGAGCCACCCGGACAAGACGATCATCGCGAGTGCCGCCAGCGTCATAGCCACTATGCCAGCCTGGACGACAGCGAAACCGAGGTCACCGCGCTTTGCACACCAGATTGCGGCCAGTGCGTAACAGGCGAGGAAATGTCCGGCCCAGATCACGGGCGCGGTGAAGAGCGTCCAGAGCGTTTCGACCTCTTTGGGAATGATGCGCATCACCGTCTCACATCGCTTCAGGGAAAAGGCCGATGACGGCGAAGGTGATGACAGCGGTGATCGCCATAAAATGCCAGTAGAGCGCGACGTTGTGCAGTTCCATGTCGTGCTCCCGCGTCAGGCGACCGGCGAAGCTGCGCGCGAGGCAATAGAGCTGCATGACGGATCCGACCGCGGCATGAGCAAGCGCCCAGATGACGAGAATCCAGACGATCGCCGGATAGACATGCGCGGTCGGCTGCATGTCATGCTGCCAAGGTCCGGCAAAACCGGCTGCAGAGGCAGCAAGCGTCAGCAGAAACGCGGCAACAAGCGCAACGCGTGCGCCGTCGATCCACCCGCTTGCGTTCAGTCGGCGCGCACCAAGCATCGCGACCCATGCGGCGACGAAGAGAGACAGCGCGATCATCGGCCACCGCATACCGGGACCCGGCTGCCCCAGAGTGAAGTCGGGATGGATGGTCCAGTAGAAGAAATAGCCGAAGATGAGGCTGGCGAAGGCAGTTCCGTCGCCAACCATCGTAATGAACATCGCCCACCAGCCAACAGAATCCGGGCCGGAGGCATAGAGCGGCAAGCGCAGTCCAAGGCCGACATCCTTGGTCTTCTTTTCCGGGGTTTCGCCGGTGCCGGTCCAGAGCCACCACAAAATGGCAGAGAGCGTGCCGATGCCCGACAATAGGGCAAGGATCCAGAGTTCGAAGGTGAGCGCGACGAAGACGCCGCCGAGCAATGCGGCCGAGATTATTGTGATCGTGGTTGATGTCGCCACGCGCTGGCACTGCAGCGGATGGGCGTCGAGCACCGAGGTGATGAGCGTCTCGCGGCGATTCTCCTTGGCACTGCGAAGATAATAGGCGCCCTCATTGACCTTTTGCATCAGATCCGCCTGGTCCCAAAGCGGATACCGGCTCTCGATGATCGGAATGGATCGAACGCCCCAGTTCTCCTCGGGCTCGTTCAGCCATTCGAGCGTGCCCGCCTTCCACGGATTCTGCTCGCTGCGAGGTTCGCGATGCTTCGGCCGTACAACATCGAAGACAACCACCAGCACCCCTGCCGCGAAAACATAGGCGCCGATCGTGGAGATGAGATTCAGCCAGTCCCAACCGATCCCCTCGGGGTAGGTGAAGACGCGGCGCGGCATCCCGCGCAGGCCGCTGAGATGCATCGGAAAGAAGGCGACGTTGAAGCCGGCAAACATCAGCCAGAAGGCGGTGCGCCCGAGACGGGGCGAGAGCATCCGCGCATTGATCAGCGGATGGTAATAGTAAACGCCGGCGACCAGCGGGAACAGCATTCCACCGATCAGCACGTAATGCAGATGTGCGACGATAAAATAGGTATCGTGCGCCTGCCAGTCGAACGGCACGAGCGCGACCATCACGCCGGTCAGCCCGCCGATGACGAAGATAGCGAGCCCGCCGGCGCCAAACAGCATCGGCACCGAGAAGATGACACGTCCGGCCAGCATGGTGGCGATGAAGACGAAGATCTGCACGCCGGTTGGAATCGCGACCGCTTCCGAGGCGGCCGAGAAGAATGCCAGCGAAATCTGCGGCAGGCCGGTCGCGAACATGTGGTGGACCCAGAGACCGAACGATAGGAAGCCCGTGCCGACAGCGGCAAGCACGATCCAGGAATAGCCGACGATCGGACGTTGCGAAAAGGTTGGCACGATCATCGCCATCAGCGCGATGGCGGGCAAGAAGATGATGTAGACCTCGGGGTGCCCGAAGATCCAGAACAGGTGTTGCCACAGCAGTGGGTCGCCGCCCCGCGTCGGGTCGAAGAACGGCCAGTCGAACATGCGCTGCATCTCAAACAGGATGTCGCCGGCGATCAGCGGCGGAAAAGCGAATAGGATCATGCCCGCGACGATCAGCAGGTACCAGGCGAACAGTGGCATTAGGTTGATGCGCATGCCCGGCGCGCGGCACTTCATGATGCCGACGATCAGTTCGACCGCCGCAGCAATGGAGGCGACTTCGATAAAGGAGAGGCCCAGCAGCCAGATGTCGGCACCAATGCCGGAATATGCCTTGTCAGTGGCAAGAGGCGGATACATGAACCAGCCTGAAGAGGGAGCGGCGTCGAAGAAGATCGAACCGCAAACGAAGACACCGCCGATCAGAAAGCTCCAGAAGCCGAAGGCGCCGAGACGGGGAAATGGCAGTTCACGCGCACCGAGCATTGGCGGCAGCAGAAAGATGGCGACGGCCTCGAAGATGGGCACGGCAAACAGGAACATCATCACGGTGCCGTGCAGCGTGAAGGCCTGGTTATAGAAGTCGGCAGAGAGGAAATTGTTTCCCGGAACCGCGAGTTGCGTGCGCACAAGAAGCGCCAGCACGCCGCCAAACAGCATGAAGGCAAAGGCCGCACCCCCGTACCAGAGGCCAACCTGCGTATTGTTGACCGAAGTCCAGTAACGCCAGCCGATCGGCGTCTTCCAGACGAGGCGCAGCTGTTCTTCCTCGATCTTCTCTGCGGAGGGCAAGGCGTTTCGCTTGATGCGGGCTTTGAGGGTTGTCATTCGAGCCCCTTCAGCCAAGAGGCGATTTCGGCGATGTCCTGTTGGGGCAACATGTTGAAGTCGGGCATCTTCGAACCCGGCTTGATCAAATGCGGATGGGCGATGAAGCTACGAACGGCCTCATCGTCGGTGGGCAAAACGCCGGCACCAATCGTTCCCCGCGAACCCATATGCGAGAGATCCGGGCCGACACCACCCTCAGCTTGTGTGCCCGCAACGCGGTGGCACGCGCCGCAGCCGTTGCGAAGGAATATGTCGCGTCCGGGCAAGGATGCGCCGGGCGAAGGGTTCGCCCGCACAGCCAGCCATTCCCGGAAGGCAGCGGGCTGCATGGCGACGGCCGTGAAGGTCATCAGCGCGTGCGAGGTCCCGCAATATTCCGCGCAAGGGCCGCGGTAGGTGCCAGGTTTGGTCGCCAGCAACGAGAGCCGATTCACGCGACCCGGGATCATGTCCATCTTGCCACCGAGCGCGGGAATCCAGAAGGAATGGATGACATCGGTGCTTTTCAGCAAGAACTCGACGCGCTCGCCAACCGGCAGCCTGATCTCGTTGGCGGAAAGAATAGGAACTCCGCCGTCAGCCAGGTGGTAGGCGACCCGCCACCAGAATTGCTCACCAGTCACTTCGATCCTGAGACCATTGGCTTCGCCGGCTCGTGCGAAAGGTCTCAGTCCAGGCATCAACCAAAGCGCATAGCCTAGCAAGAGAAAGAGGAGTAGCGAAGGAATGGCTGCCCCGCCCCAGAAAATCAGCCGGCTTGCAATACGCTCGTCTATGGGAGTGCGCTCATGACGTGTCGCGTGGACCAGAAGACCGATGACCGTCAGCCAGATAAAACCGCCAGCAATGGCCATGAGCCAGAAAAGGTCAGCGATCTGGCGCGCTTCCTCTCCGGCCGGATCAAGCGCCGACTGGGCTCCCGAGCAGCTGGAACAGGTTCCCAAGCATAACCACAGCGCGAGCCAGCGCACCGCAGCGAGTTTCGTAATCCGGGCGCTTGTGCTTGGAACTGTTGACGAATCTATCCCTCCAATCGATGCCCTTGCTCACAAACGCGCCCGCAACCGAGTGGTTGCGCCAAAACTTCAGTTTAGCGGCAATGGCCAGTGCTCATGCAATCTACGCGCCGGTTTCGTCATTTGTCGCGCTGGTAGGCGATTTCTTGCACTTTGCGGCGTTCGACGGCGTGCCCAAGCCGTCTCGAAAAGTGCCGTCTCCGCTCCAACCTGCGAGCAGGCGACTGAGCATTGGTGCGGGTGAAAACGTGGGCGCGCACCGAAGAGTTGTCGCCGGGCCGCCCGTCGATCTCGAACACCTCGATCAGGAACCCGCACCTCCGGCGCGGTTGCAACGCCAGTCCTGTAAATGTCCGCAACGCCAAGGGGGCGGCTCAGCCATCCTCCCTGGCGACCAGTAGAAAAGGTTCGCGCTCCGGCGTCGTCACCGAAAAGCCCGAAGGGCCCACCGCGCTGAAAAAGCGATGGAACATGTCGATGAAGACACGCACGAAGAGTGGCTTTGCCGAACCGTACATGTCGGCGACGATCAGCGTCGGTGGCGGCAGTTCATCGAGGATTGGTCTTCGAACGATCTCCTCGCCATCGGCGGTGGCGCGACCGATCGGCCGCATGTTGAGGACGGCCATGCCGAAGCCGGATGCGACGGCCGAGCGCACCGTTTCATAAGAGCGCGTGCGAAAGCGCACCTCCGGCCGTTTCGCCAGCACGTCGAACAGGGTCAGGAGATAGGTCGCCGTGTGCGGCAGGTCGAGCAGCACCAGCGGCCGTGCCGCCAGTTCCGCCAGCCAGATGCCGTCGCGCGCGGCAAGGGGATCGTCCGCATTGAGCACGGCATGCGCCGGTACCTTGCAGATGCGGGTGACGCTGTCGATACCGATTGGACCGATGTCGTAGAGAATGGCCAGATCGATCTGGCCGGCGACAAGCCGTTCCTGCAACTGGACCTGGTCGGCCTCGACAAGGTCGATCTCGACATCGCCGACGTTGTCGAGGTAGCTGCGCAGCATCTCCGGCATGAACAGCGCGCCGAACGGCTCGAAGCAGCCGATGCGCAGGACCTTCGGCACGCGCCCGTTGAGGTCTCCGATCGACCGGTTGAACTCCGTTTCCGCCGCCAGCATGATGCGGGCGGCGGCGACGAAGCGTTGGCCGGCCGGCGTGATGGAGACGCCGCGCGCCGGCCGCCTGTCGAAAATGCGCGCCCCCATCCCGGCCTCGGCCAGAGTGATCGCCGCGAGGATGGAGGATTGCGAGATGTAGAGCGATCTGGAGGCCGCCAGCACGCTGCCAAGGCGGGCGACTTCGCAGACATAGCGCAACTGCCGAATGGTCAGATTCATGGCTCTTTGTTACATTAAATAGCGAATATTCCCCACAACAATACATTTTATGGTGATGAAAAAAACCGCCAGATTGCCCGGGCTGACAAGGCTGCCGTAAGAGCGGCCATGAAGTGAGGGGTTCGAACTGCATGCCGAATGGGCTGTCTCCCATTGCCGACGCCGATGATCTATGCCGCCTGGCTGCTGCGGAGCTTAGCGCCGCCTACCGCGCTGAATCGCTGTCGCCCGTCGAGGTGACGCTGGCGGCGCTGGATCGCGCCGAAGCGATCAATCCGCTTTTCAACGCCTTCACCATGATCGACCGCAAGGGTGCGATCGAGGCCGCAGGTGCTTCCGAGAAACGATGGCGGGCAGGCGAGCCGCTGTCGGCGGCCGACGGCATACCGACGACGCTGAAGGACATCGTCTGGGTCGAGGGCTGGAGCGTGCGTTACGGCAGCAGGACGACGACTTCCGCCGCCTATGACAAGGATGCCCCCGCCGTTGCCCTGCTGCGCAGAGCCGGCGCCGTCTTCATCGGACAGACGACGACGCCCGAATTCGGCTGGAAGGCGATTACCGACAGCGGCCTCTGCGGCATCACGCGCAATCCCTGGAATGCGCAAAAGACCCCCGGCGGTTCCTCCGGCGGAGCGGCGGTGGCCGCCGCCACCGGCGCCGGCGTCTTCCATCTCGGTACCGATGGCGGGGGCTCGATCCGCATTCCGGCCTCGTTCACCGGCATCGCCGGATTGAAGCCGACCTTCGGCCGCGTGCCCGCCTATCCGTCCAGCGCGTTCGGAACCGTCGCCCATATCGGACCGATGGCGCGGACAGCACTCGATCTTTCCGTCATGGCCGGCGCCATGTCCGGCCGCGATATCAGCGACTGGCAGCAAGGCGTGGGAACGCTGGCGCCGCTTGGCCGGATCGAAGAAGTTTTGCGGGGCGCCCGGATCGGCTACTGGTCGAAGCCGCCTTCAGGAGCGCTGGATTCCGGGATCGCCGCCGTCGTCTCCCACGCCTTGACGTGTTTCGACGCCTTCGGCGCGACGGTCGAGCCGATTGACCTTCCCGGTGGCGATCTCCTCGATTTGTTCCAGCATCATTGGTTCACCGGCGCCGCGGCGCGGCTGGCGCTGGTTCCGCCGAGCGAACGGGCGGGCATCGATCCGGGCTTCCTGGAGATCGCGCAGGCTGGGGCGGCGTTCGACGTCCATACGCTCGTCGCCGCACAGTTGGAGCGCGCCGAATTCGGCGCCGCCATGGACCGGCTGCTAGACGACTATGATTTCATCGTTTCGCCGGGGGCATCGATTCCAGCCTTCGACGTTGGCCTTGAAGTGCCTCTGGGCAGCGGCCTCTCGCGATGGATCGAATGGGCGGCGTTCAGCTACCCGATCAATCTCAGCCAGCAACCGGCCTGCGTCATTCCTTGCGGCATGACCGAGGCGGGCCTGCCCGTCGGCTTCCAGATCATCGGCGCGCGCGGCGACGATGCCCGCGTGCTTTCGGCGGCAGCCGACCTGGAAGCCGCTTTCGTGCCCATGACCCACGCGTTTCGCCAGAAAGATCTGGTGTGAAAGATTTCGCATGAAGAAAAGACTCTAACCAACGCCAAAAGGGGAACTTTGCCATGATGAACAGACGTGCAATGCTGCAGGGCGTGGTCGGCGCGGGTGCGGCCGGTGCCGCGCTTCTTGCCGATATGAACACTGCGGCGATCGCCCAGGACACCAAGCCCATTCCGGTCGGCTCGGCCCTGCCGATGTCCGGCATCGCCGCCGCCGACGGCATCGAGTTCAAGAACGGTCTCGAACTTGCCGCCGAGGAGATCAATGCGGCGGGCGGCATTCTCGGCCGGCCTGTCGAGATCCACATCGAAGACACCAAGGAAATGGGCGCCGACCTCGTCAGCCAGTCGATGCAGCGCCTGATCGACCGCTTCGAGGCACCGGTCATCATCAATGGCTATAATCTCGGCACCAACATGATCGAGATGGACGTCGCCGCCGACAACGACGTCATCATGATGCACTACAACACGCTGATTTCGCACAATGAGAAGTTCAAGACCGACCCTGCCCGCTATTACAGCTCCTTCCAGGGCGATCCGCCGGAGTTCTGGTATGGACCGGGCTGCCTGAACTTCCTCAAGACGCTTGCCGCGGACAGCAAATGGAAGGCGCCCAACAAGAAGATCGCCATCATCCCGTCTGCCAACGAATATTCGATCGTCATCGCCAACGCGATCCGCGACAAGGCCGCCGAATACGGCTTCGAGGTCAGCCTGTTCGAGACCGTTCCGTTCCCGACCAACCAGTGGGGACCAACGCTGGCGAAACTCCGCCAGGACCCGCCGGCGGCGATCCTGGTCACGCACTTCCTGCCGCAGGACCTGGCGCAGTTCATGGTCCAGTTCCTCGCCGAGCCGATCAACAGCCTGATCTACATGCAGTACGGACCATCGCTGCCGGCTTTCCGCGAGATCGGCGGCGAGGCGGTCAACGGCGTCGTCTATTCGACGGTGATCGGCTGCCTGCCGGACGACTTCTCCAAGCCGTTCCGCGAGAGCTACCGGGCCAAATTCGGCCCGAACTCGGCCTACATCACGGGATCGCAGACCTATGACGGCCTGTGGATGTGGGCGCTTGCCGCGGCAATCGCCGGTGGTCCAGGCGAACCGATGGACAAGGCGCAGACCACCAAGGTGGCCAATGCGATGAAGCGCCTGGTCTATCGCGGGGTCAACGGCACCTACCGGGCCGATCCGGCCGGCCAATCGGCCTTCTGCTATCCGACGCAGGTGGCCGATCCGTCACTTGGCATGCCGCACCAGTTCCTGCAGCATCAGGATTACAAGACCGATCCGAAGCTGATCGCGCCGGCGCTCTATGCCACGGACAGCTTCATCCTGCCGCCATGGATCAAGTGACCGGACGCGGAAATGAAACCAACGACACCGGCCGGGCCCTTTGCCCGACCGGCTCCATTGGGTGAGAAATATGACTGAGGCCGCCGGTCCGATGCTGGTTTGTGACAGTGTGGTCAAACGGTTCGGCTCGCTGGCCGCCGTCGACGGCGTGTCGATGGTGGTCAATGCGGGCGAGATCGTTGGCATTGGTGGGCCAAACGGCGCCGGCAAGACAACCTTCTTCGACGTGGTGACCGGGATCACGCCGGCCAGTGGCGGCCGGGTGCATTTCGGCGACACCGACATTTCGGCGCTTCCGGCCGACCGCATCTGCCAACTCGGCATCGCCCGCACCTTCCAGCTCAATGCCGCCTTCGACAGCTTGACCGTTCGCGAAAACATCGAGATCGCCGCGTATTTCGGCCGGCAGCGGCGAAGGCTGGCCGGCTTCCGCCTCGGCGAGGATGTCCGGCAGGCAACGATCGAAGCGCTGGACTTCGTCGGGCTTGCGGCCAAGGCCGACGAGACCGTGGCGCGGCTGCCGGTGCTCGACCGCAAGCTGCTGATGATTGCCGGCGCCATCGCCACCCGGCCGAAAATGCTCTTCCTCGACGAGCCGGTGGGCGGGCTCAACGTCGCCGAGATCGACCAGATCATGGCGATGGTGCTGAAACTGCGCGACCAGGGACTGACGATCGTCCTGATCGAGCACGTCATGCGCTTTCTCCTGGCGCTCTCCAGCCGCGTGATCATCATGCACCATGGCAAGGTGATATTCGAAGGCCGGCCGGACAAGGTCGCCGAGGACCAGACCGTTGTCGAAACCTATCTCGGCCAGGGCACGCAGAAACGGCTGAAGAAATTCTTCGATGAGCAAGCCGCCATGACGAATCCGGCGGTGGGGGGAACGCCATGACGGGCGCAGCCGCAAAACCACCTGTCCTGCAACTCGACGGCATCGTCTGCGGCTATGACGGGCTCGACGTGCTCAAGGGCATTTCGCTGACCGTTCACGCCGGTGAATTCATCACCGTCGTCGGCCCGAACGGCCATGGCAAGTCGACATTGCTCAAGACCATTTCCGGCCTGGTGCCGCTGCGCGGCGGTCAGATCAGCATCGACGGCCGGCGCCTGTCCGGCAAGCCGCATGAGACGGCGATGCTGGGCGTCGCCCACGTGCCGCAGGGCGATATGCTGTTCGCGCAGATGAGCGTGCTCGAAAACCTTTTGATGGGCGGCTATCTCGCGCCGGACAAGGCCGAGATCACGCGTCGGCTGGACGAGGTCTACGCGCTTCTGCCGAAGCTTGCCGACCGTCGCAACCAGATCGCCTCGAGCCTGTCGGGCGGCGAACGGCGCATGGTCGGCATAGGCCGCGGCCTGATGATGGGCGGGCGCATCCTTTTGATCGACGAGCCGTCGCTTGGCCTCGCGCCACTGATCATCGATCAGGTCTACGACGTCATTTCGCAACTGAGCAAGGCTGGCCGCACGATCCTGCTGGTGGAGGAGAACCCGGCCCGGGTCGAGGACCTCGCCGACCGCCTGCATCTGCTCGACGACGGCGCCATCGTCTGGTCAGGCAAGCCCCCCGAACTGATGGCGCGCGACGAACTCCTCGCAACCTACCTCGGAGGCTGACGCCATGACCGACGTTCTCTTGGCCATTCTCGTCGCCGGCTTCACCTCGGGCGCGCTCTATGCGCTGGCGACGGTCGGGCTGTCGCTGGTCTGGGGTTCGATGGGCATGCTCAACATGGCCCATGCGGCGATGCTGACGCTTGGCGGCTACGTCGCCTTCACGGTGATCACCTCGCTCGGCCTGCCGGTCGCGATCGGTTTCGCCGGTGCCATCGTCGCGGGTGCTTTGGCCGGCGCCATCCTCTATTTCGCGATCGTTCGCAATCTCCTGCAGAATGACAAATCGACATTCGAAGCCAACGTCATGATCGCCACGGTCGGCATCGGCATCGCCCTCGAGAATGCCATTCTCCTGACCTATGGCGGGCAGCCGCTGAAGCAGCCGGTTTCGATCGCCGGTGCCTTACGCCTGGGGCCGCTGACGCTGCCCTGGCAGAACCTTCTGATCATCGCGGTGGTGGTCGTGATGATGGTGGTCGTCTCGGCGGCGCTCGGCCGCACGCGGATGGGCCGTGCGATCCGGGCGACGGCGCAGAACCGCGACGCGGCGCAGCTCATGGGCGTCGCCGTCAACCGCGTCTACCTGCAGGTGCTGATGCTGTCGGGCGCGCTCGCCGGCATCTGCGGCGTCATGGTCTCGTCGATGACGCAATTGTCGCCGCCACTCGGCAACGACCCGATGCTGAAGGCCTTCATCATGTGCGTGGTCGCCGGTCTCGGCAATCTGCCGGGCGCCATCGCAGCAGCACTTGGGCTGGCGTTGCTCGAATCCTTCGTTCAGTACGCCTTGGGCGCCAGGTGGGGCTTTCCATCGCTGCTGTTCGTCGTCATTGCCGTGCTGATCTGGCGGCCGTCCGGCCTTTTCGGCCACGCCGAAATCCGGCGCATGTGAGGGGCATCATGACAGAGACACGCCCCATGTCCCGTTCCTCCATGTCTCGCTCGGCCAGGACTGATCTTGCCATCAGCCTGATGCTGATCGCGGCGGCGATCGCGCTGCCGTTCCTGGTCGACAGCCGCTACATCCTTGGCCAGATCGTGCTGGCGCTGTTCTATGCGACGATCGCCTCGCAGTGGAACCTCCTGTTCGGCTTCTCGGGCATCTTCTCGCTGGCGCAAATGGCGATCTTTGCGTTCGGCGGCTATGCGACGGCGATGCTCTGCTTCTATTTCGGCTGGAACGTCTGGGCAGCACTTGTGCCGGGCGCGCTGGGCTCCGTGCTGTTCTCGCTGGTCGTCGGCCTCGCCTGCCTTCGCCTGACCGGCGTCTATGTGGCGCTGCTGACGCTGGCGATCGCCCAGACGATGTATCTGCTGATCGTCACCGACACCGAATGTTTCGTCATGGTCGGCTCCGTCTGCCGCCAGTTCACCGGCGGCGCCGTCGGCTTTGCCCGCTTCGGCGACCTCGGCACCAGGGCCTTGCTCCGGGCGCAGTGGCTGGTCGGCAATTACGCCATCATCGCGGTGCTGTTCGCGCTCACCATGGTCTTCACCTACGCGATCGTCAAAAGCCCTATCGGCCTTGCCTTCCGGGCGCTGAAGGACAATCCGGGCTATGCGGTGGCCCGCGGCGTCAACCGCTTCCAGGCGCAGCTTCTGGTGTTCGGCATCTCCGCCTTCTTCACCGGGCTGGCCGGCGGTTTCTATGCCGCGCATTTCCAGGCGATCGGCCCCGGTGTGCTGTCGATGTCGCAACTTATGTTCATCATCGCCATCGTCGTGGTCGGCGGCGTCGGCACGTTCTGGGGACCGCTGGTCGGGACGGTGGTGCTGGTGCTGGCTGACGAATTGATGCGAGAGAGCGGCGAGTTCCGCACGCTCGGGCTCGGCCTGATCATCGCCCTGTCGGTGGTGTTGATGCCCAAGGGGCTGGTCGGCCGTTTTGGTGATCTCATCGACTGGCTCGGGCGCCGTCGCGCCAGCCCCGACAGCAAGCCGGCAGCAAGCAGCATTGTGCAAAGCCCGACCCCGGCCGGAAAGTGAGAGACTGACGATGTTCGATACGATCATAGTGGGCGCCGGCTCGGCCGGCTGCGTGCTGGCAAACCGGCTCAGCGCCGATCCTGCCCGCAAGGTGCTGCTGCTGGAGGCCGGGCGCGAGGCGCCGCTCGCCTCGGATGTGCCGTCGGACTGGCCGACCATGTTCAACACGCAAGTCGACTGGGGCTACTACACCGAGCCGCAGGCCGCCTGCCGCGGCAGGCGGGTGTTCTGGCCGCGCGGCAAGATGATCGGCGGCTCCGGCGCGCTGAACGCCATGATCTATATTCGCGGCCTGCCGTCCGACTATGATGGCTGGGCGGCGATGGGCTGCCCCGGCTGGGCGTGGGCTGACGTGCTGCCGGTGTTCAAGGCCAGTGAAAGCAATGCCGAACTCGGCAACGACCCGCTGCACGGCGCCGACGGGCCGCTGCATATCGGCAATGTCGGACATGTCGATCCCAACGAGCTTGCCTGGATCGAGGCCTGCAAGGCCGCAGGCTACAAGCAGAACCGCGATTTCAACGGCGTCGAGCAGGAAGGCGTCGGCCTGTTCCAGTTCACCATCAAGAATGGCGAACGTTGGGGCACCGGCAAGGCCTATCTGCGCCCGGCGCGGGAACGACCCAACCTGACTGTGAAAACCGGTGTGCTGGCGACGGGCCTGATCGTCGAGAAGGGCCGGGTCAAGGGCATCCGCTATCTCGTCAATGGCGAACCTGAGACCGCTTTCGCCGACAGCGAGGTGGTGCTGTCCTCGGGCTCGATCGGCAGTTGCCAGCTGATGCTGCTTTCGGGCATCGGGCCGGCCGACGAACTCGCCCAGGTCGGCGTTGCTCCCGTGCACGACCTCCCGGGCGTGGGCAAGGATCTGCAGGACCACATCAACATTCCGATCACCTTCTATACCAAGGACAAGATCGGCGTCGGCGCCTGGACCGACGAGACGCTGCAGCGCGACTTCGCGGAATGGCAGACATCGCGCAGCGGTCCGCGTTCCTCACCCTGGGTGGCGGCGGGCGGCTTCGTCAAGAGCCGGCCCGATATCGAGCCGGACCTGCAGCTTTACGGCGCCATCAGCCCGCATCGCGACTATGTTCGGTTCCTTTCGTCCAGGCCCGGCATCACGCTGCACACCACGCTGCAGCGGCCAGACAGCCGCGGCGAGATTCGCCTGCGCTCGGCCAATCCAATCGAATATCCGGCGATCGATCCACGTTACTTCATCAGCGACGAGGATGGCTCGGACATTGCCACGCTGGTCGAAGGCATCCGCATCAGCCGGCGCATCGCGGCGCAGTCGCCGCTTGCCGAAATGCTCGTCGGCGAAATCACGCCGAGCGCCGAATGCGAGAGCGACGCCGAGATCGCCGACTATATACGCGGCCACTGCACGACGCTCTATCACCCGACCAGCACCTGCCGCATGGGTTCAGATGCGATGGCCGTCGTCGATCCCACGTCGATGAAGGTTCATGGGCTGGACGGGCTTTGCATCGCCGATGCCTCGGTCTTTCCGAAAATGGTGTCGGGCAACACCAACGCGCCGACGATCATGATCGCCGAACGCGCCGCGTCAATGATCCTGGCGGGCTAGGAAACAAAACATGACGACAGGCTGGAATTTCCACGAACTCTATCTCTGGCACGAGACCGGCAATGCCGCGCAGTTCTTTCAGCCGAGCCTGACCATCGAGCCCGGCGAGCATGCGGAGAATGCCGACACGAAACGCCGATTCCGCAATCTGATGGAGGTTTCGGGCCTGACCGAGAAACTGTATAAGATCGCCTCCGTCGCGGTGAGCGAGGATGACCTCGCCCTGTTTCACGACCGCGACTACATCAGCCGTATCAAGCTGCTCAGTGATGGGCGCGGCGGCGATGCGAGCTATCTCACCCCCTTCGGCCATGGCAGCTACGAAATCGCCTGTCTGGCCGCCGGCGGCACGGCAGCGGTGATGGATGCGGTGTTGAGCGGCGATGCCGACAATGGCTATGCGCTGGTACGACCGCCCGGCCATCATGCCGAGCGCGGGCAAGGCATGGGCTTTTGCCTGTTCGGCAACGTTCCGGTCGCTATCCTGAAGAACCGGGCCAAACATGGCTTCGAGCGGGTCGCCAGCGTCGACTGGGATGTTCATCACGGCAACGGCACCCAGTCCGCCTTCTATTCGGACCCGTCGGTACTGACCATCTCGATCCATCAGGACGGTCTTTATCCGGATGACAGCGGTCTTCACAAGGAACGCGGCGAGGGCAAGGGCGAAGGCTACAACATCAATGTACCGCTGCCGGCCGGCTGCGGCCACGGCGCTTACATGTCCGTCTTCGAACGCGTCGTGCTACCGGCGCTCAATCGCTACAAGCCTGATCTCATCGTCGTGCCGTCGGGCTTCGACGCCTCGGCGGCCGATCCGCTGGGGCGCATGATGCTGCATAGCGGTAGCTACCGCGACATGACGCGGATGCTGATGCAGGCGGCGGACGACCTCTGCGGCGGGCGCCTGATGATGTCGCATGAGGGCGGCTATTCGGCCTCCTACGTTCCCTATTGCGGCCTGGCGGTGATGGAGCAACTGTCCGGCATCAGGACGCATATCGACGACCCGTTCCTGCCGGTCTTCGAAAGCTATGCCGGCCAACCCTTGCAGCCACATCAGGCGGCCGCTGTTTCCAGGGCGGAGGAACTTTTGGGCGGCATCGCCTAGAATTCTGATTGCGGTCAGCCAATGAGGCGATCTCAAGACACACCGGCGCCCAATCTCACAAATGCGGACTTGCGCTGACGGTAGGACGTGCGGCTGATGCATGTCGCCCAAAAGTGGCCCCGGTTTGGGACAACGACATGCATGAAAACAAAGACTTAAAGCGCGTCGCATGAATCCGTTTCAACGCGACGCGCTTTAAAGTACTGTTCGCGCCGAAACGTCACCGGGAAAGCCATTTATTTCAAATGGTTGACCTACAAAAAGCGTCAGGCCGAGAAACGGGTGACGGTCCTTTCTCGGACGTTGATTCACGTACGAAAAGTACCGTCAAAAGTACCGCCAGATTGATCTGCTGCCCTTCACACGCAACGAAGCCCTCGTTTGCACGGGGCCAGAAAAATCAGTGACTTAGACAGTCGGAGACTTCAGTTGATGATGCAGCATCGATAGTGAATGAGATAAACCGCAAATCGTTGCTTTTTCTGCGAAAAACTACGCCGGAGCAGTCCAGACTACTAACTCCTACTCCCACTCGATTGTTCCCGGCGGCTTCGACGTCACGTCGTAGACGACGCGGTTGATGCCGCGGACTTCGTTGATGATGCGGGTGGCGGCGGCGCCGAGGAAGGCCATGTCGTAGTGGTAGAAATCCGCCGTCATGCCGTCGACCGAGGTGACGGCACGCAGCGCGCAGACGAACTCGTAGGTGCGGCCATCGCCCATCACGCCGACCGTCTGCACCGGCAACAGCACGGCGAAGGCCTGCCAGATGGCGTCGTAGAGGCCGGCCTTGCGGATCTCGTCGAGATAGATGGCGTCGGCCTCGCGCAGGATCTCCAGCTTTTCGCGGGTGATGCCGCCGGGGCAACGGATGGCAAGACCCGGGCCTGGAAACGGGTGCCGGCCGATGAAGCTTTCGGGCAGGCCAAGCTCCTTGCCCAGCGCCCTGACCTCATCCTTGAACAGTTCGCGCAGCGGCTCGACAAGCTGCATGTTCATGCGCGCGGGCAGGCCGCCGACATTGTGGTGCGACTTGATCGTCACTGACGGGCCGCCGGTGAAGGAGACGCTTTCAATGACGTCGGGATAGAGCGTGCCCTGCGCCAGGAATTCGGCGCCGCCGAGTTTCTTGGCCTCTTCCTCGAACACCTCGATGAACAGCCGGCCGATGGTCTTGCGTTTTTTCTCCGGGTCCGACTCGCCCTCGAGGGCGTCGATGAAACGGTCCGACGCGTTCACCAGAATGAGCGGTAAATTGTAGTGTTCGCGGAACATCGCCACCACGCCCGCGGCCTCGTCCTTGCGCATCAGGCCGTGGTCGACAAGGATGCAGGTCAGCTGGTCGCCGACCGCTTCGTGGATCAACAGCGCCGCAACGGAGGAATCGACGCCGCCCGACAGCGCGCAGATGACCTTGCCCTTGCCGACCTGCTTGCGGATCGTCTCGACCGCGTGCTCGCGGTAGGCGCGCATGGTCCAGTCGCCCTCGATGCCGGCGATGTTGTGGACGAAATTCCTGAGCAGCCGGGCGCCGTCGGGCGTATGCACCACCTCGGGATGGAACATGATGCCGTACATCTTGCGCTCGATGTTGCCGAAGATGGCGAAGGGCGAGCCTTCCGACTTGCCGAACACTTCGAAGCCCTTGGGCAAGGAGATGACGCGGTCGCCATGGCTCATCCACACCTGGTGGCGCTGGCCGGGTGCCCACAGGCCCTCGAACAGCGGGCTGTCCTTTTGGATCTCGACGAAGGCGCGGCCGAACTCGCGATGATCGGAGCTTTCGGCAACGCCGCCCATCTGCACGCACATGGCCATCTGGCCGTAACAGATGCCAAGCACCGGCACGCCGGAATCGAAGACGATCTGCGGCGCGCGCGGGCTGCCGATATCGCCGGTCGAAGCCGGACCGCCGGACAGAATGACGGCCTTCGGATTGATGCGCTTGAATGCCGCTTCGGCCGACTGGAATGGCACGATCTCGGAAAACACGCCGGCCTCGCGGATGCGGCGGGCGATGAGCTGGGTGAACTGGCTGCCGAAATCGACAATCAGGACGGTGTCGGGATGATTGGCTGTTTTCATGGCGAGCGTTTAGAGAAAGAAACGAGTCGGCGCAATGGGTTGCGTAGCCCGACTTTCAGGCTGGTCTGGCATCTTCATGGGATGGTTCCGTCCGAAGGGCGCCGTCGCCGATTGCCTGTTCAAGCCGCATGACGGCGTCCGCCAGCTTCTCGTCGATGACTTCAAGATATTCGGTCCAGTCGCCGACATGCCGCAGATCGGCCGCCCCGTCGGAAATGCCGCGCAGACCGATCAGCGGAATGTCGAACAGTTGACAGGCGCGCAGGCAGGCGAAGGTCTCCATGTCGACCATGTCGGCGCTAACAGCATCATAGGCCGCACCGGTGATGATCGCTGCGCCGGTCGACAGGGTCGCCTGCCTGATCTCCGGTATCTTGAAGGGCAATGGCACGGTTACCGGCAGGTCGAGGAAGGGTGTCGCACCCTTTTCGAAGCCGAGCGGCGAAGCGTCGATGTCACGGTAGCTGACCGAAACCGCCTGGTAGATCTCCGTCTGCTCCAGCGTCCGACTGCCGGCTGAGCCGAGCGAAACAACGAGATCCGGCAGTGCCTTTTGCGATTTCAGCCAGGAGAGTTCCGCACCCAGCCTGACGCCGGCCTCGACGGGACCGACACCGGTCATCAACGGCGTGAACAACTGCTTGAGGTGCGGGCCGTATTCGGCCTGCGCCGCCATGACGAAGAGGACGTCCTTGCCCGACAGGCGCGACACTTTACCGGTCATGATGATTTGCTCCTCTCCGCCGGATCATCTGCTTATCTGCACCGCCGCTCGCCGGGACCCGCTGCCTCCGGCAGCTCCCGGCGTTCGTGGCCTTCCATCGTGCCACCGGCACGATGGATTCGCCTGCGGCGAACCGGCCACTCACCCTTCTATGCCATCACGCCCGACCACGGTCATCATGGTGCCGGTCATGGTGGCGATCAGCTTGGCCTCGCCGTCGGCGGCGAAGGCGTAGGCTTGGCCGTCGGCGACGATGATGGTGCGGCCCGGCTTGGTCACCGAGCCGCGAAACAGGAAGCGCTCGCCCCTGCCCGGCGCCAGGAGGTTGACCTTGAACTCGATGGTCAGCACGCCGGAATTTTCCGGCATCAGCGAAAAGGCGGCATAGCCGCAGGCCGAGTCCAGCGCCGTCGAAATGACGCCGGCATGGAGGAAGCCGTGCTGCTGGGTGAGTGCCACCGAATAGGGCATCTCGATCTCGATGATGCCGGGCGTCACCAGCGTCAGTTCGGCGCCGATCGTGGCCATCGCCTTCTGGCGCGCGAAGGAGGTCCTGACGCGATCCTCATAGTCCGGGGCGGGTACGATCTTTGCTGCCATTGCCGCTGCCTTCCTCTACGCGGATAAGCTTATTGCAGAGGCATGGACGGCAGGCAAATGCTTTTGCTGCACTGCACAATCGACCTGGCCTGCCGGCCGGCGCCGCGCATCCGTCAGGAATTGGATTCAGGCCGATCTGCGTAACGCACAGAGATAAAACCCATCGGTGCCGCTGAGCGCCGGCGACAGCGAGATGTCGCCTTTGGCGCCGATGCGTGCGGCTGCCTCATGGCCGGGAAAACGGCTGTCCCAGAGCCGGCGGTGGTCGACGGGAACATAACCGCTGTTACGGTCCCGAAAGGCCGCGATCTGCTCACCGTTTTCCTCATCGAACACCGAGCAGGTGATGTAGACCAGCAGGCCGCCCGGTTTGACATAGGCTTTGGCCGCATCGAGGATCGCCGACTGCTCGCCCTTGCGGGCATCGAGCTGTCTCTGCGTCAGCCGCCATTTGGCGTCGGGACGGCGGCGCCAGGTGCCGCTGCCGGTGCATGGGGCGTCGACCAGCACGATGTCCATGTGGTTGCCGAGCGGCGCGAGTTCTGTGGGTTTGGTGACCACCTGCACATTGCGGTTTTCCGAACGACGGATGCGGTCGAAGATCGGTGCCAGCCGTGCTTTCTCCGCATCATGGGCAAAGATCTGGCCACGATTTTCCATCGAAGCCGACAGTGCCAGCGTCTTGCCGCCGGCGCCGGCGCAGAAATCCAGCACCTGCATGCCGGCTTCGGCCCCGGCAAGGGCGGCCGCGATCTGCGAGCCTTCGTCCTGGACCTCGAACCAGCCCTTCTGGAAAGCCGGCTCGGCCTGCACGTTCGGGTGCCGGCCGTCGCCGTCGATCGGCGGGATGCGGATGCCGTGTGGCGCGATTGCCGAGGGTTTCGCGCCAGTTCCCGTCAGTTCGGCCAGCACCTTGTCGCGGTTGGCCTGCAAGGTGTTGACCCTGAGGTCGAGCGGCGGGCGCGTTGCCAGCGCCGCGCCCTCGTCGGCCCAGGTCGAGCCAAAGGCTCGCTCGAAAAGCGGCGCGCACCAGTCGGGAACATCCGCCCGCACCGCGTCCGGCGCGTCGGCGAGCCGATGGTCGGCGATGGCCTGAAGCTCGGCGGCGGTCAGCAGCGGCGGTGCGAACTTGTCGCCATCAAGCGCCTCGTTGAGCGATTGTGCCGTCTGGCCCCATTCGAGCAGCAGCGCGCCGAAGCCGATGGCGCGCGGCGTGTCCTGCCCCAGCAGCCAGCCGGCGGAACGCTTGTGGCGCAAGGCGTCATAGACGATGTTGCCGATCGCCGCACGGTCGCCGCCGCCGGCGAAGCGATGCGACAGGCCCCAATCCTTCAGCGCGTCCGCCACCGGCCGGTGGCGCCGGCCGATGTCTTCCAGCACTTCGATGGCCGCAGCCAGCCGTCCGCCCAATCGCATGGTCTTGTTCCGTCACGCAGAAAATTATTCCGGCCCTGCTCTAGAGCGCGCAACCGGCGCGCACAAGCAGGTCGGCCTGCACAACCGCTCTGCTTTCCAACTTTTCTGGTTGCGAATACTCTTCCGGTTGTGATTCGCGGAGCGCAAAAGGCGGACCGGCGGATTGACACGAGGAGAGGGCAATGAAGACTTATCTGGCGGAAGTTCTAGGCACATTTCTATTGGTGTTCATCGGTACGGCTTCTGTGGTGACGGGCGGCTTCGGCGGCGCGCTGCCTCTCGGCCAGGAAGGCATCGGTCTGGCGTTCGGCATCGGCCTCATCGCGGCGGCCTATGCGATCGGCCCGATTTCGGGCGCGCATCTCAACCCGGCGGTGACGCTCGGTGTCTTTCTGGCGGGCCGGCTGCCGGCCAAGGACGTCATCCCCTACTGGATCGCGCAGGTCATCGGCGGCGTCCTTGCTTCGCTGGCGTTGTGGATCATCGTTTCCGGCCAGGTTGGCGGACACACGACCGGCTTCGGCGCCAATGGCTGGGATGTGACGAAATGGGGCGTCAGCTCGGCATTTCTGTGGGAAGTGATCGGCACCTTCACCTTCGTCACCGTGATCCTTGGCGTCACGGCTGAAAAGCACTCGACCGCGTTCGCCGGACTGGTCATCGGCCTGACGCTGGCAGGGTTGCACTTCGCCATCATCCCGGTGACCGGAACGTCGCTCAACCCGGCCCGCTCGATCGGCCCGGCGCTGTTTTCGGGAACTGCCGCAATCGGCCAGCTCTGGCTGTTCATCGTTGCACCGCTGATCGGCGGCGCCATCGCCGGCGTGGTTGCGAAGGCGCGCATCTTCGAGAAGGACTGAGCTTCGAAAGCCTGGACAGAACAAAGGCGCGGGCCAAATCCGCGCCTTTTTCTTTGGGGGATACTCTTGCCGTCAAAGCACAGCCGGGGCGGTCGTCGTTAGGATCCGGACCTTCGGAGGGCGTAGCAGAAAATAGAATGCGGCGATGTGCGTGATCATCAGCAGCGGCACATAGATGATCGGGATCGCGTAGGCGGCGCCCAGTTGCTCCGCATGTGCAGGGAGGCCGACCTGGATGGCGTGGTAATAATCGACGACGAGCTCGACCGTCCCGACGATGTTGAAGGCGACGATCAACGGCCAGAAGAGCCGGGGTAGCCTCACCGTGAGCAGCGCCAGCATGGCCAGTACCCCTGTTGCGAAGTCGCCGTAGGCGGCGAACACGGCGAAACCGGCCGGCAGATCGGGGCTTACGACGCCCGGCAGGATGAAGACGAGCCCGAAGAAACGGAAGCTGTGCAGGGTGGCGATGGCACGTTGCGCCGCGACCCGGTCCAGCGAGCTCAGCCATGGGAGGCCGTATGCGCCGAAGCAGAGCAGCCACGCGACGTAGCCTAGAACGAGATGGGTCTGGAACACCATTTCCGTGGACATTTGGCCTCCTGTCAGCAGCCGGTTCACGCGGCCCCAGCTTCAGTCGGTTACCTCTAAGCCTGCTTCCATAATTCGACTACCCGGTGTAATCACAACAACCTATGAAGCAGAACTACACAGTCCGGCACGGTGCGCTGGACGGGGTCGAGACCTTCCTGGCGGTTGCCAGGCGCCGCAACTTTCGCCGTGCCGCCGCCGATCTCGGCGTGACGCCGTCCGCCGTGAGCCAGGCGGTGCGCACGCTGGAAGCCCGCACGGGTGCGGCGCTGTTCGTGCGCACGACGCGAAGCGTCGGTTTGACAGAGGCTGGCCAGCGGTTCCTCGATCGTGCCGGACCTGCCTTCGAGGAGCTCGTCGCGGCAGGCGAGGCCGCGCGCGATGTCGGCCAACGGCCAACCGGGCTGCTGCGCCTGTCTGTGCCCCGCGCCGTCGTGCCGTTGATCCTGGAGCCGATGATCGCGTCGTTCTGCCGAACCTATCCGGAGATCGAGCTGGAGATCGCCGCGAGTGACGAGATGGTCGATCTTGCGACCGGCGGGTTCGATGCCGGCATCCGCCTCGGCCAGTTCATCGCGCCCGACATGGTCGCGGTGCGGCTGACGCCGTCGTTCCCGTTCGTGGTCGTCGGCAGTCCGGACTATCTCGAGCGCCATGGCTACCCCGAGCACGTCGACGACTTGTGCCGCCACGCCTGCCTGCGCTTGCGCCGTTCGAACGGCGCCATCGCGCCCTGGTCTTTCGTCGACGGCAACGGGGAGATCGAGGCGATGGTCTCAGGCCCGCTGATCGCGCACGACTATCCGACGCTGCTCGGGGCCGCGATGCAGGGCATTGGGCTGGCGCAGATCCCCCGACCCGTCGCCGAAGGTCCGATAGGCCAGGGAAAACTCGAGCCGGTCCTAGACACCATCGCCGCCACGACGCCGGGCGTCTTCCTCTACCATCCCGGCAAGCGCCAGATCCTGCCGAAGCTGCGCGCCTTCATCGACCACCTCAAATCCACGGCGTGAGGTAACGAAGGATACCGCCCCCTTGGCGCTTCGCTTGCACCAAAGCTCTCATGGTATAAATATCAGAAATACATAAGTAAAAAATACTACAAGATGGACCATTCCGGTCAAGAACGTCGTTCTTTCAGTGCTGAAGCTTACATTGCATATGAAAAGCGCCAAGACCAAAAGGACCGCATCAGCAGCCGGCAGCCCCAGGGTTAACCCTCTTCCCGTCAGCAGGCTGGCGGCTGCGACCGCCGGTATTGTCAAACCAATCGTGGCACAAGCGGAACCCATCGCGACATTCAAACCGCGTTGCAGCTCATTGTTGAGTGAAGCGCGAACCGCCGAAATGGCCTCCGGCATCAAAACCAGCCCGGCGATCAATGCCCCCACAATGCTGTCAGCCTGTGTCACCTGATAGGCAACGAGCGTATTTTCAACACTTGCGGCGACCTGCTCGGCGAGCATGACAATGCCAATCAGCCCGATCAAAAGCAGCAATGCGCCGGCAAAGACGCTTTCGTGAGGGGCAGTCCGCAGCGCAACGCCGTGGGCCTGCCCTTCGACAAAGTCTTCTCGGTGGCGGACAGTCTGCGCGAACACAAAACTTGCATAAAGCAGCACCGAAAGCACGCTCACAAAGCCAAGTTGAGCTGCCGAAAATGTGCCCGGCCCCGTAGCTTGTGTGTAGGTCGGCAGAATAAGCGTCATGATGGTCAGCGCGATCAGAACCGCCAAATATGCGCTGGTCCCTTGTCGAACAATTGCCTGCTTGCGATGACGCCAGCCGCCGAGCGCAAGACACGTGCCGACGACGCCGGTAGATGCAATCATCACCGTTGAGAAGACGGACTCACGTGCAAGCGTAGGGTTGTTCTCTCCATGCAGCATCATGGAAACGATGATCGACACCTCGATTGCCGTCACGGCAAAAGTCAGCACCAATGTGCCATAGGGCTCTCCTACACGCCGGGCCACCGCCTCGGCGTGGTCGAGCACCACGAAAATGGTGGTGAACATAATCGCACTCGAAAGCGCTCCGACGAGTATCCTGGCGCTCAGCGAACCTTCGTCCGCCGACAGCCCGCCTGCCCTGACTGCAACAGCCATCACCAAGGCGGCCAAGGGCAACGCATAAGAAACCACCGATCGTTTGAAACCAACCATTCAAGCCCCTATGCGCTTCTGCGAACCTTGCGGAAAACCCCATGTGGAGTGTGGAGCGCCTTGGAAAACATCCGGCAGGCCCGACGGCCGGCGTTCGCCCCCTCACAAACAACGCGCTCCAAATGATGCAGCAGGATCGCGACCTGACCGCACCCAGCGCGCCGGACAAACCGAAGCGCCGCCTTCGCTCACGCCGTCTTCTGCGCCACCAGCCCCAGTTCCTCCACCATGGCCTCGCGCATCAAGAACTTTTGCGGCTTGCCGGTCACCGTCATCGGCAATTCGGTGCGGAAGCGTATGTGGCGGGGGATCTTGTAATGGGCGATCTGGCCGGCGCAGAAGTTCTTGACCTCCTGCTCGGTGGCGATCTGGCCGGGCTTGAGCACGATCCACGCGCACAGCTCCTCGCCATATTTGGCGTCGGGAATGCCGAACACCTGCACCTCCTTGACCTTTGGATGGCGGTAGAGGAATTCCTCGACCTCCCTGGGATAGACGTTCTCGCCACCGCGGATGACCATATCCTTGACCCGGCCGACGATGTTGCAATAACCCTCGGAATCGATGGTGGCGAGGTCGCCGGTGTGCATCCAGCCGTCGCTGTCGATCGCCTCGCGGGTCTTGTCTTCGTCGTCCCAGTAACCCTTCATCACCGAATATCCGCGCGTGCAAAGCTCACCCGGTACGCCGACCGCAACGGTAGCGCCATCGGCATCGACCGCCTTTACCTCGACATGGGGATGGATGCGCCCGACGGTCGAGACGCGCTTTTCCAAGGGGTCGTCGACGCCGCTCTGGAACGAGACCGGGCTGGTCTCGGTCATGCCGTAGGCGATGGTCACCTGTTCCATATGCATCAGCGACACCACCTTCTTCATCACCTCGATCGGGCATGGCGAGCCGGCCATGATGCCGGTGCGCAGGCTGGAGAGATCGAAGGCGGAAAAATCCGGATGATCCAGCAGGGCGACGAACATGGTCGGCACGCCATAAAGCCCGGTGCAGCGTTCCTGCGCCACCGCCTTCAGTGTGGCGCCGGCGTCGAACCCTTCTCCCGGAAAAACCATGGTGGCGCCTTTCGAGACGCAACCCATCGTGCCCATCGACATGCCGAAGCAGTGGTAGAGCGGCACCGGAATGCACAGCCGGTCGTCGACGGTCAGCTTGATCGCCGAAGTGACGAAATTGCCGTTGTTGACGATGTTGCTGTGGGTCAGCGTCGCGCCCTTGGGGGCTCCCGTGGTGCCTGAGGTGAACTGGATGTTGATGGCCTCGCCCGGCTTCAGCTTCTCCGAGATGCGGTCGAGGCTGTCATGCTCGTCACGCCCGGCCATGGCCAGCACGTCGCCGAAATTGAACATGCCGGGCGAATTCTCGTCGCCCATGCGGATGACGATCTTCAGCGCCGGCAGTTTCTGTGCCTTGAGCTTGCCCGGTGTGGCCTTGGCGATCTCGGGTGCCAGCGTCTCGATCATGCCGAGATAGTCTGACGTCTTGAACCTGGCAGCGGTGACCAGCGCCTTGCAGCCGACCTTGTTCAGCGCATAGTCGAGCTCGGTCAACCGATAGGCGGGGTTGATGTTGACCAGGATCAGGCCGATGCGGGCGGTGGCGAACTGCGTCACCAGCCATTCCCAGCGGTTGGGCG
Organism: Mesorhizobium sp. M0140; assembly: GCF_040322475.1. Classification (NCBI taxonomy): domain Bacteria; kingdom Pseudomonadati; phylum Pseudomonadota; class Alphaproteobacteria; order Hyphomicrobiales; family Phyllobacteriaceae; genus Mesorhizobium; species Mesorhizobium sp. M0140. Next base: position 91,127 of record NZ_JAMYTM010000021.1, read on the forward strand.
ACCAGATGCCGACGCGATCGCCCTTTGCCAACCCCAGTGCCAGGAAGCCGGCAGCCAGCGCGTCCACTGTGTCCGACAGTTCGCTCCAGGTGAAGCGCTTGTCCTGATCAACGAAAACGGCGGCGTCGAGCGTGCCGTATTTGCTGACGGTGTCGGAAAACAGCGCGGGGATGGTCTTGTCGAGCAGCGGCACGCTGCGTTCGCCAGAGACATGCGCCCTGTTGTCGACGGGTGCCACGAAGACACCGCCAGCACGCGCGCCGCGTCCGCGCAAATTGCTGGCGTTCTTCAGCTCGTCGAGATTGACCGGCATCGCTCTCTCCTCCCGGGACTAAAGCGTGTCGCGCTGAAACGGAATCATGCGACGCGCTTTAGGTCCTTGTTTTTATGCATGTCGTTCTCCCAAAACCGAGATCACTTTTGGGCGACATGCATTGGCCGAACCTATCAGCCTGAGGGGGTGGTGAAAACCCGCCGATCGTCGTGGCAGGTCAACGATGCTTCGGAGCTTCGCGTTGGTTGACGAAGCCCCAAAACGCAAAAACCCGCCTGGGCGGCGGGTCGCTGGCGCAAATCAGCACCATGGGCAAAAATGTAGCATAGCTGCCCTCACGGGTCAAGAAAAAATTCCTATCAACATGAAAACCTCGGCGCAAACGCTACCGACACCGCTGGGCGGCCGTCAGGGTTCTTAAGCTGGGTCGGGGCCCTAAGGGTAGTGGGCCCCGCCGCTATCCGGCCGCAGCCGCCATCTTCGCGGCAATGTCGCGCAAGAGCGCCTCATCAGCCGCCGCCCGTGTCTTCTTCGACGCCACCAGACAGGCCTGCGAGCGCAGGACAAGGCCATCGCCCAGCACTTTGAGATGATTGGCGCGCAGCGTCGAGCCGGTGGTCGTGATGTCGACGATGACATCGGCCAGACCGGCCGCCGGCGCGCCTTCGGTAGCCCCTAGGCTCTCGACGATACGATAAACCTGGATGCCGTGCTTCTGCGAGAAGAATTGCTGGGTCAGCCGCCAGTATTTGGTGGCGATGCGCAGCCGCCGGCCATGGCGCTGGCGAAAATCGGCGGCGACGTCGTCGAGATCGGCCATGGTGTCGACATCGAGCCAGATATCCGGCACAGCCACCACGACATCGGCATTGCCGAAGCCGAGACGGGCGACGATTTCGGCGCGCGCCTCCCAGTCGGCGAGGTTTTCACGCACCAGGTCCTCGCCGGTGATGCCGAGATCGACGGCGCCCTGGCCGATCTCGCCTGATATTTCGGAAGCCGACAGGAACACCACTTCGACATCATCCAGACCCTCGACGCGGGCGTGGTACTTGCGCTCGTCGCCTGGCAGGCTGACGGCGAGGCCGGCTTTCGCCAGCACGTCCAGCGCCTGTTCTTTCAGGCGGCCTTTCGACGGGATCGCCAGCGTGATCATGGCGCCGTCTCCCGCAGTGCCTCGATGCGATCGAGCCAGACCGAAAAGCCTACGCCGGGGATAGGCGTCTTCGCGCCAAGCAGGGTCAGCAGCCGGTCATAGCGGCCGCCGCCGACCAGCGGCCGGTCGCCATTGTCGGCCGCGATTTCGAAAACAAGACCGGTGTAGTAATCGAGCGGGCGGCCGAAGGCGGCGTCGTAGCGGATTTTATCGGCCGGCAAGCCATACGTTTCGATCGCCTTGGCGCGGGCAGCGAACTTTTCCAGCGCGACATCGAGCGACAGCCCGGCGCCGGTGGCGAAGGACTCCAGCGCCTGGGTTGCGCCATCAAGCGGAACGTCGATCGCCAGAAAATCCTTCAGCGCGGAAAAGGCCTCGCTCGACAGCCGAACGCTGCGCAATTCGGCTTTCTCGATCAGCCGCCGGGCAATGTCGGACGGCGCGCGCCCGGCGGACGCCGACAGGCCCGCCTCTTCCATGCCGCTGGCGATATGGGCGGAAAGACCGTCCAGATCACCGTCTAGCACAAGGGCCGCGACCGGGCCGGAGAGCTGGCTGTTGCGCGGCGGGTTGGCGAGATCGGCGAGAGCCGCCTCAAGCATCGGCGCCGAGCCGAACGCACGGGCAAGGCGCATGCGCCAGCCGCGCGGCAAGCCAAGGGCAGCCAGAACCGCCTCGAAAATAGTCTGATCGCCGAGCGTGATCGCCAATGCCTGGCCAGGCAGCACCAGCGACAGCAGCGCATGCGCATCGGCCACCGAGCGGGCATCGGCTCCAGCGGTATCGCGATCGCCAAGATCCTCGATGCCGGCCTGGAAGAACTCGTTGCCGCCTTCGCGGCGCTGGCGAAACACCTCGCCCAGGTAAGAATAGCGTCGCGGCGTGCCGGCCTGCGAGCTTATGTGGTCGAGGCAGACCGGAATGGTGAATTCCGGCCGCAGGCACAATGTCTGCCCGGTTTCGCTTTCGGTCAGGAAGATACGGCGGCGTAGATCCTCGCCGGCCATGTCAAGGAACGGGTCGGCCGGCTGCAATATGGCGACTTCGACCGCATGCGTGTTGCGGGTGGCGAAGAGGTTGGTGATGTCGGTGGAGATGGCGGGGGTGCGGGAGGTCATGGAGCGGATGGGCGCGAGGCACCCCCCTCTGGCCTGCCGGCCATCTCCCCCGCAAGGAGGGAGATCGGCAGCTTGAGGCTCAGCGCCTCTTCTTCAACGCTGGAGATTGGCGAAAGCCCACGTGACATCCAATCTCCCCCCTTGCGGGGGAGATGGCCGGCAGGCCAGAGGGGGGTGTTCAAGCGCCACCTTTCGCGCGATCAGCAGCCTGCGCCCCCAGGATCTTCCTAACCTCGGAGACCAGCTCGCCCTCCGCCACCGTCACCTGCGCCGGGCGGACGGCGCGCCATTCGGCATTGTCTGTGATTTCGGCCGACATGCGGGCGCCTTCGATCAGGTCCTTGATCTGCAGTTCGCCCTTGGCGCGCTCGTCGCCGCCCTGGATGATCGCGACCGGGCAGCCGCGCCGGTCGGCATATTTGAGCTGCGCCTTCATGCCGGCGCCGCCGAGATACATTTCGGACCGGATGCCAGCGGCGCGCAGGCTCGCCACCATCTTCTGGTAGCGGCCGAGACTGTCGGTGTCCTTGTCCATCACCAGCACGACGACAGGTGCGATCACATCCGAGGCGTCGAGCTTGCCGAGGTTCTTCAGCGCCGTCATCAGCCTGGAGACGCCAATGGAAAAGCCGGTCGCCGGCACCGGCTCGCCGCGAAAGCGCGAAACCAGACCATCATAGCGACCGCCGCCACCGACCGAGCCGAAGCGCACGATCTGGCCGTCCTCGTTGGGGATTTCGGCCAGCAGCTCGGCTTCGAAGACAGGGCCGGTGTAGTATTCGAGGCCGCGCACGACCGAGCGGTCCATGGCGATACGGTCCTCGCCATATCCTGCCGCCCTGACCAGCGCTTCAATCGTGGCGAGTTCGCCGACGCCTTCCTGGTAGATGGCATTCGAACTGACCATGGAATCCTGGCCTACCTGTGCATTCCTCGCTGTCGCGAGAAGGACTGCCTCGGCCTGCCCGTTATTCAACCCGGCGCCCTTGGCGAAGTCGCCTTCGCCTTCCTTGCCACCGTCCCAGCGGCCCGGGCCAAGCAAAAGCTTCACGCCTTCCGGCCCGAGCTTGTCCAGTTTGTCGATCGCGCGCAGCACCGTCAGCCTTCGTCCGGCATTCTCCTCGCCGCCAAGCCCGATCGCCTCCAGCACGCCATCCAGAACCTTGCGGTTGTTGACGCGAATGACGTAGTCGCCGCGCTTGATGCCGAGCGCTTCCATGACGTCGGCCATCATCATCGCCATTTCGGCGTCGGCGGCCACGCCCGGCGTACCGATCGTGTCGGCGTCGAACTGCATGAACTGGCGGAAGCGGCCGGGGCCTGGCTTCTCGTTGCGGAACACCCAGCCGGAGCGATAGCTGCGGTAAGGCTTGGGCAGGCGCTCGTAATTCTCGGCGACGAAACGGGCCGTCGGCGCGGTCAGGTCATAGCGCAGCGACAGCCACTGGTCGTCGTCATCCTGGAAGGAGAACACGCCTTCGTTCGGCCGGTCCTGGTCGGGCAGGAATTTTCCGAGCGCGTCGGTGTATTCGATCAGCGGCTGGTCTGCCGGTTCGAAGCCGTAAAGCTCATAGACCGAGCGGATCGTCGCCATCATCTTCTCGACGGCGCGGATATCCTCGGCGCTGCGGTCGGCAAAACCGCGCGGCAGCCGCGCTTTCGTCTTTTCCGATTTGTCGGCCATGAGTGAGCATCCGGTGTTTCGTGGCGTTGCGGGATAGGAAATTTCCTATTCGGCAGCGCGCGTTTCCTAACTGATGCAGCCGGGAGCGGCAAGGGTCGGCACCCAGCACCACGCTCGAACCTCCGTGAAACAAAACCGCATCGAAAATGAAACAATCCCGACACGGGTGCGGCATCGTGCCGACACAATCGTCGCCGATAAGGCGGGGTAAATGAGGGCTCGGGGCCATGGTCAGCACAGCAAGATTTTACGCTATTGATGGCGAAGCCGGCGAATTGCCCGCGCGCTTGCGCCCGGCCGACATCCACGCTCCGAAAATGGTCAGCCAGGCTGCCGGCCCGTTCGAAGTGCCGGCCGACACCGGCAAAGGCCCATCCATGCGCGACGCGTTGATGACCGGCCTGCTGGTGATCTATCCGACCGTGGCCACGGTGGTGGCGATCGTCGCCGGCCTGGTGCTGGCCAGCGCCAACGGCACCTGAAATTACTCGCTTTACCGGAAGTAGAGGGGCTACTTCGGCCTTTTGAACGCCTTCCGCTGCTTCTCGACCTCTTTGCGGCAGATGCAGCCCTCGAGATGGTCGTTGACCAGGCCCATCGCCTGCATGAAGGCGTAGACAGTGGTCGGCCCCACGAAGCTCCAGCCGCGTTTCTTCAACTCCTTCGAAATCCGCACCGAGACCGCCGTGGTCGGGTTGGCGCGCAGATGGGCGAGATCGACGATCTGCGGCCGCTCCTCCTTGCCGGGTTCGAACTTCCAGAACCAGGCGGCCAGCGAGCCGAACTCGTCGGCCATTTCGCGGGCGCGCTTGGCGTTGTTGATGGTCGAGACGATCTTGCCGCGATGGCGGATGATGCCGGCATTGCCGAGCAGGCGCTCGACATCCTTGTCGGTGAAGGCGGCGACCTTGTCGAATTCGAAATTGGCGAAGGCTTCGCGAAAATTCTCCCGCTTGCGCAGAATGGTCAGCCACGACAGGCCAGACTGAAAGCCTTCGAGGCAGATCTTTTCGAACAGCCTGCGGTCGTCGGCCACAGGCCGGCCCCATTCATGATCGTGGTAGTGCAGATAGTCGGGCAGATTGCCGTGCCAGAAGCAGCGCGCGACACCATCGGGACCGGCGAGCAGTCCGGTGTTTTCCTTGTCCATAAGCCAAAATCCGTTCGTTAACGCGCTTTTGCGCGGCATTTACTGCGGCTTTACCAGATTCCTGAACCCGGCGGTAACCACACCAAAAGGTTTACCGACAGTTCCGCATTTTACGCATTCCGATTCATGTTTCGGTTGCTGCTTGCGCGCCAATGATCGCCGAACCGGGAGGACGTTTCCACCCGTTTTGTATCAGACGATCAAGGTGCGTTACGATGAAGACAGTTCTGTTTCCCGTGCTCGGCGCCGTGGCTGTGTTTGCCGCCGGCGTCACACCCTCAACCGCCGGCGACCGCTATGCCGACAGGCCGCCGGTGATGGTGAGCCCCGACCTTTCCGCACCCTGGGTGCTGCAGCTTGGCCAGGCACCCGGCATCGTGCGCCAGAACCGCCAGGTCGTCCAGCAACAGCGGCGCCTGCGCCCGGCGCAGCCCGACCGGGTGCAGACGGCGGCGGTGCAGCCGCCGGCCAAGCGCATGGTCGCGCGTCCTCAGATCAACCCGATCTACCTGCCGCAGGAAGTCGACTATGACGGAGGCCAGAAGCCGGGCACGATCGTCATCGACACCACGCAGAATTTCCTCTTCCTGGTCGAGAAGAACGGCAAGGCAAGGCGCTATGGCGTCGGCACCGGCAAGCCGGGCTTCGAATGGTCGGGTACGCACAAGATCACCAACAAGCGCGAATGGCCGGACTGGCGCCCGCCGGCGCAGATGATCAAGCGTGAAGCCGCCAAGGGCCGCTATTTGCCGACCTATCTTGCCGGCGGCACGGAGAACCCGCTTGGCGCCCGCGCGCTCTACCTCGGCACGACCGAGTACCGCATCCACGGCACCAACCAGCCGTGGACGATCGGCGGTGCGGTGTCATCGGGCTGCATCCGCATGCGCAACGAGGACGTCGTCGACCTCTATGAACGGGTCAATGTCGGAACCACGGTCGAGGTGATATAGTAGGTCTTGCGAATCACTTGGCCGGCAAAGCAGTCCGCTTTTCGAGCCGGTTAGGGACAACGGGGGACGGGCCGTATGGGGATGCGGCCGGTCAGGAAGGGCAGCACGGGAAACCGCGCTGCCCTTTCCGTTTTTGAGCAGAAATCGAGGGCAAAGGTCACCCACGCGTCGCGCAACGGGCATAGCGGTTCGCTTTCATGCTGCCCTTTACCGCATTCTTTTGCTATCTCGGTGGCTAGTTCCACAAAAGAGTTCACCCATGCTCCTGTCCGAAGACAGCCGTTATCTCAAGGGCGGCCCGGTCGCCCAGCGCATCATCGCCGCCGTTCGCGAGGACGCCGCGATCGCCAAAGCCGAGGGTTTTCCGCCCAAGCTGATCTCGATCACCGTCGGCGACACCGATGCGGTGGATGTTTATGTACGCAACCAGCGCGCCAAGGCTGAGCTCGCCGGCATCGATTTCGAGGAACGGCGCTTTCCCGCCACCATCACGGCAGGCGAGTTGGAAGCGGCCATTCACGGCCTGAATGCCGATCCGCGCGTCACCGGCATCATCATTCAGCGGCCGGTCCCAGTGCATATCCCGATCAGGACGCTGCAGGCGGCGGTGCATCCGCTCAAGGATGTCGAAGGCATGCATCCGGCCTCGATCGGCAACATCGTCTACAACCAGCTCGATCTCGCGCCTTGCACGGCGGCGGCCTCGGTCGAACTGCTCAAGGAAACCGGCCCCGACCTCAAGGGGCTGGAAGTCGTCATCGTCGGCCATTCGGAAATCGTCGGCAAGCCGATCGCCTTCCTGTTGATGAGCGAAGGCGCGACGGTGACCGTGTGCCACCACATGACGCGGTCGGTCGCCGCCCATGCGCGACGTGCCGATGCGCTGTTCGTCGCCGTCGGCAAGCCGCGGCTGATCAAGGCCGACATGGTCAAGCCGGGTGCGGCCGTCATCGACATCGGCATCAATTCCGAAATCGGCCCCGACGGCTCAAGCCGCATCGTCGGCGACGTCGACACCGAGAGCGTCCGCGAGGTCGCCTCCTGGATCACCCCGGTGCCGGGCGGCGTCGGCCCGATCACGGTCGCCATCCTGCTGCGCAACACCATGGTCGCGCTCAGCCGCCAGCGCGCGCTCTATGAGGCGACCTACGGCACGGCGGACAGGCTCGCGGCGGAGTAAGCACAGAGCGGCGCCAGCCCCCTCACCCAGCCTCCGCTTCGCTCGGCTGACCTCTCCCCGAGGGAGAGGAGATTGTCACCGCCGGCGCAAACCTCTTCTCCCCTCGGGGAGAAGGTGGCCGCGAAGCGGCCGGATGAGGGAGACTTGCCGTTAACTCTGACAGCGGCAACGCCACGCTACTCAGCCGCAACCAGCCTTTCCTCGGGGACCCCTTCCGGCATCGGTCCGCCATAGGCCCAGTCGAGCAGTTTTATCGTGTGCACCACCGGCAGCTTGGCGGCGGAAGCGATCTGGGTGATGCAGCCGATGTTGCCGGTGGCGACGATCGAAGCCCCCGTCGCCTCGATGTTTGTCACCTTGCGGTCGCGCAGTTTGGCCGAGATTTCGGACTGCAGGATGTTGTAGGTGCCGGCCGAACCGCAGCACAAATGCCCTTCGCGCGGCTCGCGCACGATGAAGCCGGCCTTGGCGAGCAGTTCCTTCGGCTGGCGGGTGATCTTCTGGCCGTGCTGCATCGAACAGGCCGAGTGATAGGCGACGACCGTGCCCGGCTTGCGCGCCGGTTCAGGCAGGTCGAAGGTCGAGAGATATTCGGTAATGTCCTTGGCCAGCGCCGAAACGCGCGCCGCCTTGTCGGCATAGGCCGGGTCGAGCCGCAGCATGAAGCCGTAGTCCTTGATCGTCGTGCCGCAGCCGGAGGCAGTGATGACGATGGCATCGAGCCCGCCTTGTTCGATGGCGCGCGTCCAGGCATCGACATTCTGCCTCGCAGAGGCAAGCGCGGCCTGCTCGCGCCCCATATGATGAACCAGCGCCCCGCAGCAGCCCTCGCCCGGTGGCACCACGACCTCGACACCGAGCCGCGTCAGCAGCGAAATCGTGGTGTCGTTGATGGCGGGATCGAGCACCGATTGCGCGCAGCCGGTGAGGATGGCGACGCGGCCTCTTTTGCTCCCCTGCCCGGCATGGATGCCAGGTGAAGCTATCGACGATGCTGTCGGGATCGAGGCCGGCGCGAGCTTGAGCATCGCACTCAGCGGCTTCAGCGCCGGAACCTTGTCGAACAAGCCCATAAACGGCTTGCCCAGCTTCGCCAGCTTGAGCGCGGCGCGAAAACGCTGGGGATAGGGCAGCACGAAGGCCAGCATGGCGCGGGTCAGGCGGTCGAGCAGCGGCCGCTTGTAGGTCTCCTGGATATGGGCGCGGGCATGGTCGACCAGATGCATGTAGTTGACGCCCGACGGGCAGGTGGTCATGCAGGCAAGGCAGGACAGGCAGCGATCGATATGGGTGACGATCTCCTTGTCGGCCGGACGGCCGTTTTCCAGCATGTCCTTGATCAGGTAGATGCGCCCGCGCGGTGAATCGAGCTCGTTGCCAAGCGTCACATAGGTCGGGCAGGTGGCGGTGCAGAAGCCGCAATGCACGCATTTGCGCAGGATCTTTTCCGATTCCGCGACATGCGGATCGGCAAGCTGGGCAAGCGAAAAATTGGTCTGCATCGCTGATGTCCTAGGCCATTCGGCCGGGATTGAGGATATTCTTCGGGTCGAATTCCTGTTTCAGGCGCACCGCTAGTGCGGCAAGCGCCGGCGGCTGCGGCTCGAACACCGGCAGAGCGGCGCGATGCGAAGGTGCGGCACGCACCAGCGTCGCATGGCCGCCGCCATGTTTCCTCAACAGCCCGCGCAGCAGGGCGGCTTCCGGGTCGCCTTGTTCCATGCGCAGCCACACCAGCCCGCCCTGCCAGTCATAGAAGGCGCTGACGGCGGCCTGCATGCGCAGTGTCAGGACCATCTGGTGGCACTGTCCCGGCGTCATCGAGACACGCCAGACCGGTTTCTCGCCGTTGTCGGCGAAGGGCCTGCAATCGCGCACATCGCGCCAGATCAGCCGTGAGGTTTCACCGGCAATCTCCTGCAGCGGCCCGGCCTTGCCGAGCAGCGTTTTCAGCGCGGCAATACGGTAGGCAACCGACGGGCCGAAACCCTCGACACGCAGCAGCGTGGCGGCCTCGCTGCCGAGACTGCCGCCGGCGACGCGCGCGGCGATCCGCTCCGGCAGATGGGCGGCACTCGACACTTCAGCACTCGAGCCAAGCGCCAGGGCCATGGCGGCGGCAGCGGCATCGTCGAGCAAGCCACGGATGGCGAGCGTGACTTCGGTCTCGGCTGCCGGCAGCACCTTGAAGGTGACGTCGGTGAAGGCGGCCAGCGTGCCCCAGCTGTTGGCCATCAGCTTGGACATGTCATAGCCGGTGACGTTCTTGACCACGCGACCGCCCGACTTGAAGGCCTCGCCGCGCCCGGACACCACATTGATGCCCAGGATATGATCGCGCGCCGCGCCCGCCTTCAGCCGGCGCGGACCGGAGAGGTTCGCGGCGAGCACGCCGCCGATTGTGCCTTTGCCAGCTTCGCCGCCGAGCAGTGGGCCGTAGTCCATCGGCTCGAAGGCAAGCTGCTGGCCGTTTTCCGCCAGCAGCTTTTCGATCTCGGCCAGCGGTGTGCCGGCTTTTGCCGACAGCACCAGTTCAGCCGGTTCATAGAGCGTGACGCCAGAGAGTTTCGACAAGTCGAGCGTGTGTTCGGTTTGCAGCGGCCGGCCGATGCCACGCTTGGAGCCGTGGCCGAGGATTTCCAGCGGCGAGCCTTCCGCCGCTGCCCAGGCGACGGTGGAGGGGACTTCGGATGAGGTGGTCGGGGTGAAGGTGGTCATGGGCGACCCCTGTTCCTCGCCCAGCGAAGCGGGGAAGGCCACATCGGCCGCGTTTCTTCACACCCCCCTCTGTCCTGCCGGACATCTCCCCCGCAAGGGGGGAGATTGGCAGCTCGCACGACCGCGCCTTTCAAACCTTGGTGATTGGCGAAAGCCAAAACGACATCCAATCTCCCCCCTAGCGGGGGAGATGTCCGGCAGGACAGAGGGGGGTGTTCAAGCGCCGACATATCCCTCAAAACCTCGGAATGTCTGGGAACGGCAGTTTGCCGCCGGAAATGTGCATCCGCCCAAGCTCGGCGCATCGCCGCAGCTGCGGGAACACTTTTCCCGGGTTGAGCAGATGGTTGGGATCGAAGGCACATTTGACCCGCATCTGCTGGTCGAGATCGATCTGGGTGAACATTTCCGGCATCAAGTCGCGTTTTTCCACGCCCACACCGTGTTCGCCGGTCAAGACGCCGCCGACCTTGACGCAGAGCCGCAATATGTCGGCGCCGAAGCTTTCGGCCTTGTCGAGTTCGCCCGGTACGTTGGCATCGTAGAGGATCAGCGGATGCAGATTGCCGTCGCCGGCATGAAAGACATTGGCGACGCCGAGACCGTATTTTTCCGACAGCTCGCGCATGCCGGCGAGCACGCGCGGCAGCTCCTTGCGCGGGATGGTGCCGTCCATGCAGTAGTAGTCGGGCGAGATGCGGCCAACGGCCGGAAACGCCGCCTTGCGGCCGGCCCAGAAGCTCAGCCGTTCCTGTTCCGACTGCGAAATGCGGCAGGTGGTCGAGCCGTTCTTGTAGGCGATCGCCTCGACCAGCCCGATCAGATGATCGACCTCGACGCCGGGGCCGTCGAGCTCGACGATCAGCAGCGCCTCGACATCGAGGGGATAGCCGGCATGAACGAAATCTTCCGCCGCATGGATCGCCGGCCGGTCCATCATCTCCATGCCGCCCGGGATGATGCCGGCGCCGATGATGTCGGCGACGCACTGGCCGCCCTGCTCGCTGGTCGGGAAGCCGATCAGCAGTGCACGTGCCGTCTCCGGCTTCTTCAGGATGCGCACGGTAACCTCGGTGACGACGCCGAGCAGCCCTTCGGAGCCGGTCATGACGCCGAGCAGGTCGTAGCCTTCCGCATCGAGATGACTGCCGCCCAGCCGCACCACTTCGCCATTCATCAGCACCATCTCGATGCCGAGCACATTGTTGGCGGTTAGGCCGTATTTCAGGCAGTGCACACCGCCGGAATTCTCCGCGACATTGCCGCCGATTGAGCAGGCGATCTGGGAGGATGGATCAGGGGCGTAGTAAAAGCCCTCCTGCTCGACGGCGGCGGTGATGCCGAGATTGGTGACGCCCGGCTGGGCAACGACGACGCGATTGGGGAAATCGATCCCGAGGATGCGGTTGAAGCGGCTCATGACCAAAAGCACCGCGTCCTCGAGCGGCAGTGCGCCGCCCGACAGCGAGGTGCCGGAGCCGCGCGGCACGATGCGGATGTTGCGGTCGTTGCAGTATTTCAGCACGCGCGAAACCTGCGCCACGGTTTGCGGCAGCACGACAACCAGCGGCAGCTGCCGATAGGCGGTCAGGCCGTCGCTCTCGAAGGCGCGCATGGAATTGGCGGCGTCGACGACGCCCTCACCCGGCACGATGATGCGCATGTCGGCGACGATCTCGTCGCGCCGGCGCATCGTGGCGTCGTCTGGTTTCGGCATGGCCAAGCCGGACATCAGCAGCCTCATTTCGCTTGACTGGTCAAAATCTTTTACCAGTGAAGCGCGTTGGGTGCAAATCCTGTGGCGGCGGGGAATCCGCTTCAAGGCTGAGGCAAGCTTCCTCAGCGGCAATCTGCCGCTCCCTCACCCTCCCCTTGTGGGGAGGGTCGCGAACGAAGCGAGCGGGGTGGGGGTCCGCGCGGCGCTCTACGAGGGACCACCACCCCGTCTCACGATCTTCGCTTCGCTGCGATCATGAGCCGACCCTCCCCACAAGGGGAGGGTGAGCAGATCTATTCGCCGGGCGGCTTGCCGGGCTCGGAATGCATCTTGCGCACGCGGCGTACGCCCCACCAGACCAGCAGGATGGCGACAGGCACCGAAGCCGCGGTAACGATCTCCGGCGCGAAGGCATGGCCGAAGATCGAGGCGCCCTTGGCGACATAGCCGACAAGGCCGACCACATAATAGGAAACGGCGGCGACCGAGAGCCCCTCGACGGTCTGCTGCAGGCGCAGTTGCAGGCGGGCGCGGTTGTTCATCGAGGCAAGCAGGTCGCGGTTCTGCTTCTCGACCTCGACATCGACCCAGGTGCGCAGCAGCGTCGTGGCGCGGGTCAGTTTTCGCGACAGATTTTCCTGCCGCTCCTCGACCGAGCGGCAGGTGCGCATTGCGGGTGCCACACGGCGCTGCAGGAACCCGCGCCATGTGTCATAACCGGGCACAGCCTCTTCCTCGAGCGCCTCCAGCCGTTCGCCGACGATGCCGTCATAGGCGCGGCTGGCGCCGAAACGATAAAGGCTCGATGCCGCGTCCGCCTCCAGCTCCGCCGCAAGTTCGGTCAGATCGGCCAGCAAGGTCTGGCTGTCGCGTGTCCCGGCGACCTTCATCTCCAGCGTGGTCTGCGCCAGCCGGTCTTCGATGCGGCGGGCGCGGCCGGACAAGGTCAACGCCAGCGGCAGGCCGAGCATGGCCAGCGTCCGATAGGTTTCGATATCGATAAGCCGCTGCGACAACGCGCCGGTGCGCGCCGGGGTCAAGCCGCGATCGAGCAGCAGCATGCGGGTCAGGCCATCGCCATCCTGGCGAAAATCGGTGACGATGGCGGCGTTTCCGCGCTCGACCAGCGAGTAGCACAGGCTGGTCGGATCGAAACCGGCTATCAGCTGCTCGCTCGCTTGCGTCCATTTGCGGATTTCGAGCCTGATGCCGGAGATGCAGGTTCCCGGCGGCGAGAACCCGTTGCCGAACGGGGAGTCCTCCGGCGTCCTGCCGCTTTCGGAAAGCGGCCCTTCCCACAAATAGGTCGAGAATTCGGTGTGCCGCTCCCAGCGCAGCGAGCCCTTGCCCCATTTCATGGCATGGTGGCGGGCCTGGCGGTCGGGCGCGGCGATGCCGAGGCGCCGCGACAGTTCGGAAAGCACCGCGTGGTCGACGCCGGAGCCACCCTCCGTCATGAAGGCGAGTTGCATCAGGACGCGTGGCTTTTCGATCAGCGGATGCGGCCGGGCATGAACCTCGCCGAGTGCGCCGGGCCGCCCCTCATGCGCGGGAAAGCCCATGACGCTGCCCTTGGCGCGCGGCTGGAATTCGAGATCGGACGGGTCGTCTGACACGGCTTGTTCCCTGGGTTCCTTGAACCCTCTTGCACGTGCGTCCCTCTAGTGCCAATGGCCTTATGACGCAAACAGCAAAGTTAGCCGAAGATGATGGCATCAGGGCGAAAAATCGGCACGCTTTTGTCAATTGGATAAATAATTTGACCAGTTGGCGAGGCTGGCTCTATTCTGCGACACCGGTTCACCTTCCAGGCATTCTGTTGAGCGACATTTTTTCCAGGATCGAGCATTCGCGCACCGCCGACGAGGTGGTGCAGCAGATCGAGAGCCTCATCCTCGAAGGCGTGCTGCGCACCGGCGACCGGCTGCCGGGCGAGCGCGAGCTTGCACGCCAGTTCGACGTATCCCGGCCGATCCTGCGTGATGCGCTGAAGTCACTGGAAGGACGCGGCCTTTTGACGACAAGGCCCGGCGGCGGCACGCATGTCGCCGATGTCATCGGCCAGCTCTTCACCAAACCGGTGACGGACCTGATCTCGATGCACCGCAAGGCAGTGACCGATTATCTGGAATACCGCCGCGAGATCGAAGGGGTCGCGGCTGAATACGCGGCACGGCGCGCCACTGCGGACGACATGGCGCTGCTCGACAAGATCATGGCACGCATGGACGATGCGCACCGGACCGGCGACTTCGACGACGAAGCCGAGATCGATGTCGAGTTCCACCACGCGATCTGCGAATGCGCGCACAACATCATCCTTTTGCACACGCTGCGCTCCTGTTACCGGCTGTTGTCGGAGGGCGTGTTCCAGAACCGGCTGCTGGTGTTCAGCGTGCCCGGCGCGCGCGACGCCCTGCTCGCGCAGCACCGCGCGATCCATGCGGCGGTGAAGGCCGGCGACCCGGATGCTGCCCGGCAAGCGGCGATGGACCACATCACCTATGTCGAACGGTCGATGGCTGAGGCCGAGCGCAGCGGCGACTGGCAGCGCGTCTCGCGACTGAGGTTGAAACAGCGCGTCGACGCCACCGATACAGAACCAGCACCCAAACGCTCCTAGCTATCGAGACGGGAACCCATGAGCCAGATCCTGACCATCGCCGACCTCAAGGACCTCGCCCGCCGGCGCGTGCCGAAGATGTTCTTCGACTATGCCGATTCCGGTTCGTGGACCGAAGGCACGTATCGGGCCAACGAAGAGGATTTCCAGAAGATCAAATTCCGCCAGCGCGTGCTCGTCGACATGGACAACCGTTCGCTGGCGTCGACGATGATCGGCGAAAAAGTGTCGATGCCGGTGGCATTGGCGCCAACCGGCATGACCGGCATGCAGCACGCCAATGGCGAGATGCTGGCGGCTCAGGCGGCGGAGGAATTCGGCGTGCCGTTTACCTTGTCGACGATGAGCATCTGCTCGATCGAGGATGTCGCCTCAGTAACCATGAAGCCGTTCTGGTTTCAGCTCTATGTGCTGCGTGACAAGGATTTCGTGCTCAACCTGATCGACAGGGCAAAGGCGGCGAAATGCTCGGCGCTCGTGCTGACGCTCGACCTGCAGATTCTCGGTCAGCGCCACAAGGACATCCGCAACGGGCTTTCGGCGCCACCCAAGCTGACGCTGACGAACATCGTCGACATGGCCATCCGCCCGCACTGGTGCGCCGCCATGGCCGGCACGAAGCGGCGAACCTTCCGCAACATTGTCGGCCACGCCAAGGGCGTCGGCAACATGGCCTCGCTGGCATCGTGGACGACGGAGCAGTTCGACCCGCATCTGTCGTGGAAGGACGTCGCCTGGATCAAGGAGCGCTGGGGCGGCAAGCTGATTCTCAAGGGCATTCTCGACAAGGAGGACGCGCTGATGGCGGCCAAGACCGGCGCCGACGCGATCATCGTTTCCAACCATGGCGGGCGCCAGCTCGATGGTGCGTCGTCGTCGATCGGCGTGCTGGAAGAGATTGCCGACGCGGTCGGCGACACGATCGAAGTGCATATGGATGGCGGCATCCGCTCCGGCCAGGATGTGCTGAAGGCGCTTTGCCTCGGTGCCAAGGGAACCTATATCGGCCGGCCATTTCTTTACGGCCTGGGTGCACTTGGCAAGGAAGGGGTTACCAAGGCGTTGGAAATCATCCGCAAGGAGATGGACATCACGCTGGCGCTGTGCGGAAAGCGTCTTGTCACCGACATGGGCAAGGACCAGCTCCGGCGCTAAGCCCGTGACCGCGTGACCACGGAGACACCGAAAAATTGGCAGAACCCGGCATCCATTTTCTCGACGCGCATGGGCCGGAAGGTGTGCGTCTTTACGCGATCGGCGACGTCCACGGCCGGCTCGACCTGCTGGCCGCCATGCATCTGCGCATCAGGGCCGAGATCGAGCAGGAGGCGCCTGCCGACTGGCGCATCATCCATCTTGGCGACTATGTCGACCGCGGGCCGGACTCGAAGGGCGTCATCGATTTCCTGATCGAAGCGCAAGAGCGCGACCCTCGTCACCTGATGCTGGCCGGCAACCACGACATCGGTTTTCTCGATTTTCTCAAGACCCCTGACCCGGAAGGGCTTTTCATCCGGTTCGGCGGCATCCAGACGGCACAGTCTTACGGCGTGGCGATCAGTGAAGGCACCAGCGTATGGTTCGGCAAGGCCGAATCGGCCGTGCGCAAAGGACATCAGGCCCTGGTCGAGGCCGTGCCGCAAAGCCACATCGACTTCCTGCGATCACTGCCGTTCTCCGCGATTTTCGGGGACTTCTTCTTCTGTCATGCCGGCATCAGGCCGGGTAATCCTCTGGAGAAGCAAAACCCACAGGACCTGATCTGGATCCGCGACGTCTTCCACAACCACACCGACCTTTATCCGAAGATCGTGGTGCACGGCCACACCCCGGTGCCGGAGGCGGAAGTGATGGCCAACCGCGTCAATATCGACACGCTTGCCTGGCAGTCAGGCATGCTGAGCGCGCTCGTCGTCGACGGCGCGGACAAACGCATCCTGACAATGACGATCAAGGAAGCTTGAGCGTCGCGCGTCGGAAGACGCGAAAGACGCTTCCCGCCTTTAGCGCAGCGAGGCGGTGACGCCGTAACCGTCTACGGCGTTGTGGTTGTTGGCTGCGTCGGCGGCATAGATGCCGAGACCGCACAGCACGATGGCGGACAACATGGCAAAGGACAGAAGCGCTGCTTTCACGGAGGTCATCTCTTGTTGAGCTTTCTGCATCTGTGCACCAGGCGGTTACCAATGCGTTGAAACGGAGAATTCGCTTCAAAGTTTCGACGATTTTGCGCTTCTAGGCATGTTCTGTATCAACGGTGTGTCGCGCGGGTCACACAAAGGTTCATAGCCGTTGCACAGAAGATGCAGAGCGCGCGCCTTCTAGGATGGCGGGCGGACACAAGCCAAGAATGAAACGGTTTTCCCCAGGCGGTTTCACCGCCGCGTGCCAATTATGTCACGCTGGAGGGTGCAGAGAGACCAACGCTCAGATGGTCGCTACCCAGGCGCGGGCAATGGCCAGACCCGCGGCATCCGCATCGGGTCCGTTGCGGGCCATTTCGCCATCGAGCTTGCCGGCCCAGTCGGGATGGCGGGCGGCGATGGTCGGGGCAAAGGATGTGCTCCAGTCCTTGACCATCGGCCGGTCGGCCTCGAAATGGAACTGGAAGCCATAGACGGCGCGGCCGACGCGAAACGCCTGGTTCTCGGCGACATCGTTGCCGGCGAGCCGCACGGCGGCCTCGGGCAGCACGAAGGTGTCGTCATGCCACTGGAAGATCGGGAATTTCTCCGGCAGCGCGCCCAGCACCGGATCGGCCTTGGCGTCCGCCGTCAGCGATACGCCGCGCCAACCGAACTCATTGGCGCCGCCGATGCGGTTTTCGCCGCCGAAGGCACGGGCGACGAGCTGGCTGCCGAGGCAGATGCCGAGCACGGCGCGATCCTTGTCGGCAAAGTCGCGGGTCAGTTCGAGCAGTGCCGGGAAATAGGGGTACTCATCGTCGGCCAGCGCATTCTGGCCCCCGCCGAGCACCACCATGGCATCATGCCCGGCGGCGTCATCCGGCAGGGGATCGCCCCTGTAAGGGAGACGCAGGTCGAGATCGGCACCCGCTTCCGCAAGTGCTGCGCCGACCTGGCCAAGGCCGGTATTGTCGTAGTTCTGGACCACCAGCACCCGCATCACAAAACCCTACTGACATGAAAAAGATGCGACGAGCGATATCATGCCGCTCGCATTGCAGCCAAGATGCGTGTCCGGAGAGAAAACTATGCCACTGCAGAACCGGGTCGATCCGTTCGGTACCATCCACGCCGTGCCTGATCGCGGCCTGTTCACCGGCAATCGCGGCATCATCCACGATCCCGAGACGAAGACGCTCAAGAAGAAGCGCTGGGCGCTTCCGGCCTGGATCATCTGCGTCCGCCAATTCCGCAATGTGCGGCGCGAACCGATGGGCCGCAACCGGAAGGGCGGCAAAGTGGGCTGGACCGAGCTGTTCTTCCTCGACGAGGTGACTGCATTGGCTGGCGGGCATCGCCCCTGCTTCTTTTGCCAGCGCGAACGGGCCAGGGATTTCGTCAGCCGCTTCGGCGACGCCTTCGGCATTGCCGAACCGCGTGCGCCGATGGTCGACAGGCGGCTGCACAAGGAGCGGCTGGCCTCGGGCGGCAGGCCGCCAGTGGTTGCGGTTGAAGACCTTGCCGGCCTGCCGGACGGCGCCATGGTCGCGGATGGCGCCACGGTTTATGCTTTGCGTCGGGGCAAAACGCTGCGCTGGTCGTTTGCCGGATATGGGCATCCCGGCGATTTCGGCTTGCTCAACGGCAAGACACTCTCGCTGCTGACGCCGGCCACAACGCTCGCCGTGCTGGGGCATGGCTTTCGGCCGGTGTGGCATCCGACCGCCGAGGCTTGACGCCGGCAGCCGGCTCGCTCATTCCTCGGCGATGCGCGCCAATTACAAGATGCAACGTCTGTTCGTGCCCGACGATCTCGCGCCGGATGTAGAGTTCGACGCCGGCCAACAGCAGAGCCACTATCTCCGGCATGTGCTGCGGCTTGGCGAAGGCGCCGAAATCCTGGTGTTCAATGGCCGCGACGGCGAGTGGTCGGCGGCCATCGCGGCGAAGACGAAAAGGGCGGTGCGGCTGAAGGTGTCGGCGCTGCAGCGGCCGCAGCCGCCGCTGCCCGATCTCGTCTACTGCTTTGCGCCACTGAAGCAGGGCCGGCTCGACTATCTCGTGCAGAAGGCGGTCGAGATGGGCGCCGGCATCCTGCAGCCGGTCATCACCCAGCACACGCAAGTGGCCAAGCCGTCGATCGATCGCCTGCGCGCCAATGTCGTCGAAGCCGCCGAACAATGCGGCATCTTGGCGGTACCTCAGGTGCACGAAGCCGAAAAATTCGACCGCCTGCTGATCGGCTGGGACACAGGGCGACGGCTGATCTTCTGCGATGAGGATGCTTCGACCAACAATCCGCTGGCCGCGCTGCAGGCGGTCAAGGAAAAGAAGCTTGGGCTGCTGGTCGGGCCGGAGGGTGGCTTTTCCGACGACGAGCGCAAGATGCTGCGCGCCCTGCCCTTCGTCACCGCCATTCCGCTCGGCCCGCGTATCCTGCGCGCCGATACGGCGGCGGTGGCCGCGCTCGCGGTGATGCAGGCGACAGTCGGAGACTGGTAAGACCTCGCCTCTTGCAAGGAATGGGCAGCGCTGCCACGTTCAATTCCTGTTGACCTGTGGCTCAGGATTTTTCGCTTGATCGTCTGCTGACATTTCGTCCATTTAGCGCCGGCGATCGTCCGATCGTCCTACAGCGCCCGCCGCCTTTCGGACGTGCAAAGGACACTGTAGCATTCCATTGGGGCACATGATCCCCAGCGAAAGTCGAAAGCCGATTTTCGGGGTCATGTGCAGAGGGTTCATAATGGCGCGCGATACGACCGATTTCCGCCCGATCGAAGGTGTCGACGAACTCGTCGAGCATCTGGCCGAAGGCAACAAGCCGCGCGACAAATGGCGCATCGGCACCGAGCACGAGAAATTCCCCTTCTATGTCGACGGCAATGCACCGGTCCCCTATGGCGGCGAGCGCGGCATCCGCGCCATTCTCGAAGGCATGCAGTCAAAGCTCGGCTGGGATCCGATCGTCGACGACGGCCGCATCATTGGCCTGGTCGAACCGACCGGTCAGGGTGCGATTTCGCTGGAACCCGGCGGCCAGTTCGAGCTTTCCGGCGCACCGCTGGAGACGATCCACCAGACCTGCCGGGAGGGCAACGCCCATCTGGCGCAGGTGCGCGAGATCGCCGAGCCGATGGGCATCCGCTTCCTCGGCCTCGGCGGCAGTCCGAAATGGTCGCTGGCCGAGACGCCGAAAATGCCGAAATCGCGCTACGAGATCATGACGCGCTACATGCCCAAGGTTGGTACCAAGGGCCTCGACATGATGTACCGCACCTGCACGATCCAGGTGAATCTCGACTTCGAGAGCGAGGCCGACATGCGCCGCAAGATGCAAGTGTCGTTGAAGCTGCAGCCGCTGTCGACGGCATTGTTCGCCAATTCGCCTTTCACCGAAAGCCACCCGAACGGCTTGCAGAGCTGGCGCGGCGACATCTGGCGCGACACCGACAACCAGCGCTCGGGCCTGCTCGAATTCTGCTTCTCGCCCGATTTCGGCTTTGCCGACTATGTCGAATGGGCGCTCGACGTGCCGATGTATTTCGTCATCCGGGACGACCGCTATCACGACATGACCCACATCACCTTCCGCCAGTTCATGGCCGGGGCCGCGCGCAATGCAGTGCCGGACGGGCTGCCGACAATGGGCGACTGGGCGAACCATCTGTCAACGCTGTTCCCGGACGTGCGGCTGAAGCGCTTCCTCGAGATGCGCGGCGCCGATGGCGGGCCATGGCGGCGCATCTGCGCGCTGCCGGCCTTCTGGGTCGGATTGCTTTATGATGAGGCCGCACTCGATGCCGCCGAGGCGCTGACCTCGAGCTGGACGTATGAAGAAACGCTGGCGATGCGCAACGCCGTGCCGGAACAAGGCATTTCCGCACCGTTCCGCAACACCACGCTGCGCGAGATCGCGCGTGACGTGATGGTCATTTCCCGCATGGGCCTGAAGAACCGTGGCAAGAAGAACCGCGACGGCTACGACGAGACCTCCTTCCTCAACACGTTGGACGAAGTCGTGGCGCGCGGCACCACCAGCGCCGAGGAGATGCTATCGGCCTACCACACGCGCTGGGGCGGCTCGATCGAGCCGGTTTTCATGGAATACGCCTATTAACCCTCGGATTTGGCAAAGCTGACCGGCCGGCAAAAGTCGCTTCAATCGGAAGTGGAAACAAACTAGGCTTCTTCGGCGAGGATTTCCGGAGGAGAGACCAATGCCTTCCTTGTTCGACATGCTGACGCAGGCCCAGAACGGCAACGGCATGCAGGCCCTTGCCCAGCAATACGGGCTCTCGATGCAGCAGACGCAAGCGGCGGTCGCCGCGTTGCTGCCGGCCTTTTCGCAAGGGCTGCAGCGCAACACCGCCGACCCTTACGGGCTCGGCGCCTTCATGACGGCGATGGCCAGCGGCCAGCACGCCAAGTATTTCGAGGACGCAACCCGGGCCTTCTCGCCGCAAGGCGTGGATGAGGGCAACGGCATTCTCGGGCACCTGTTCGGCTCGAAAGACCTGTCTCGCGCCGTGGCCAGCCAGGCGGCGCAAGCCAGCGGCGTCAATCAGCAGATCCTGCAGCAGATGCTGCCGGCGATCGCCTCGATGGTCATGGGCGGGCTGTTCAAGCAGACGACAAATCAGATGCAGGCCGCCGGCGGTTTTGGCGGCGGCGGCAACAATCCGCTCGGCGAGATCATCGAGCAGATGATGCGCCAAGGCGGCGCCATGCAGGCCCCGGCGCCGCAGCCGCGCCAGGCGCCGCAGCCCCAGAATCCAATCGACAATCCGCTCGGCAAGGTGTTGCAGGACATGTTCGGCGGCGGTGCGCCTCAGCCACAGCCGCAAAGCCAGCCGCAGCCGCAGCCTAATCCCTACGGCGACAATCCGCTCGGCAAGGTGCTGCAGGACATGTTCGGCGGTGGCGCGCCTCAGCCGCAGCCGCAAGGGCGGACGCAGCCGCAGCCTCAGCAGACACAGAGCCCCTACGGAGACAATCCGCTGGGGAAAATCTTCGAGGAGATGCTGCGGCAAGGTGGCGGTGGCTTAGGCGGCATCCCTGGCGGACAGCCGGCGCCGCAACAGCCTCAAGCGCCCCCACAGCAGCGTCAGGCACCGCAGCCACAGGCCAATCCGAGCGGCAGGCCAACGAATCCGTTCGACGACCTGTTCGGCAAGATGTTCGAGACCGGCGCCCAGCAGCGTGACGACTACCAGAAGGGCGTGGAGACGATCTTCGACCAGTTCAAGCGGGATATGGATCGGCGGTAGGCGGTCTTCGCTGAGGTAGAAAGAGAAAAGCCCGGTCCTGGGAGGACCGGGCAGAGTGCAGGCGGGCCGGGGGGATCCGGCAGGGAGTGGGAGCCTGCATACTCGTCAGTCGCGTCGAACCCCGAAAAGGTTCACGACCTAAACAACAAGCAACAGATCAGGCCACCTTGCGGGCGATGTCCTCGATCGTTTCGACGCGATCGCTGGCGATTTCGCGCAGCATCGCCGTCGGGTCGCGGCCAAACGGCACGTCGATGGCGACGTGCAGGTCGGCGCGCGTCAGGCCGATATCGGCGAGTTCGGCGTCCGACATCTCGCCAAGGCGATAAAAGGCGCGGCGGTTTTTCCAGGCGCGATAGATGTTGGAGACGGTGTTGGCCACGCGAGTCGCAACGGCCGGACGCGAGGTGATGCGCGAGGTCTCGGTGGCGAAATCGAACGTGGTCATTGTCGGTCTCCTTCAGACTCGAACGGGCAAAGCCTTGCAATCGGCGCTGGCGACAGCGGCCGTTCCGGCTTCGATTCACATGCCTTCATGTGGACAATACCAATTTGCCATCGAGTGATTGATTAATCCAACGAATGTTTCTAATCTTTACCATCAACACTAGTGATGGATCATGTCGATGAAATCGCCGCTCGATCTCGATCAATTGCAGACCTTCATCTCGATCGCCGATACCGGCAGCTTCACCAGGGCGGCCGAAGAGGTGCACCGGACCCAGTCGGCGGTTTCGATGCAGATGCGCCGTCTGGAGGAGCGGCTCGGCAAGCCGCTGTTCGAAAAGGACGGGCGCACCAACAGGCTGACCGAGGAAGGCGACAAGCTGCTCTCCTATGCGCGGCGGCTGCTCTATCTCAACCGTGAGACGCTGGCTGCCTTCGATGACCGGCGGCTCGAAGGCACGATCCGCATCGGCACGCCCGACGACTATGCCGATCGTTTCCTGCCCGAGATCATGGCGCGGTTCACGCGCTCCAATCCGCGCGTCGAACTGACCGTCATCTGCGAGCCGACGCCGGGCCTGGTCGAGCATATCAAGCGCGGCAATCTCGACCTCGCGCTGGTGACTCACAACGACGTACGCGGCCAGTCGGAGGTGGTGCGGCGCGAACCGCTGCTGTGGGTCACCTCGGCCAACCATGCGACGC
Source organism: Mesorhizobium sp. M0140 (assembly GCF_040322475.1). Taxonomy (NCBI): domain Bacteria; kingdom Pseudomonadati; phylum Pseudomonadota; class Alphaproteobacteria; order Hyphomicrobiales; family Phyllobacteriaceae; genus Mesorhizobium; species Mesorhizobium sp. M0140. The sequence continues at coordinate 114,248 of NZ_JAMYTM010000021.1, forward strand.
ATGAGCAGGAAACGCTGCCGATGGCCTTTGGCCGGCCGAACTGCATCTGGCGGCGCGCCGCCGTCGATGTGCTCGACCAGCAGAACCGCGACTATCGCATCCTGTTCACCAGTTTCTCGGCCACCGTCATCACCGCCGCGGTGCTTTCCGGGCTGGCGATCTCGGTGCTGCCGGAATGCGCGCTGCGGCCCGGCATGCGGGTGCTGAGCGAAGCCGACGGCTTCGGCGCCCTGCCCGATTGCCGCATCGGTATCATGCGCGGCCAGACGTCGCGGCCGGAGATCGTCGATGCGCTCGCCCGCCATATTTCGGAAAGCCTGGACAATATCTCCGTCCCGGTCGGCGAAGACCCCGGGACATTCGATTTCGCAGCACTCGCCTTCACCAAGCTGCGGCGAACCAAGCCGAACCAGATTCTGCCCGGCTGGTAGGCAGGGTCAGGTATGCGGGTTATGAACGGCTGGCCCGACGCAACCGCCTTGACGCGGGCGCCCAACCGTTCCCCAATCGGCCGATGAGCGAAGCAGCATCCGAATCACGCACCAACGCCGCCGAATATACGGTGAGCGAGATTTCCGGCGCGCTGAAGCGCACGGTCGAGGACGTTTTCGGCAATGTGCGGGTGCGTGGCGAAATATCAGGCTATCGCGGGCCGCATTCCTCAGGTCATGCCTATTTCGCGCTGAAGGACGACCGCGCCCGGCTCGACGCCGTGGTGTGGAAAGGCACGATGAGCCGGCTGAAATTCCGTCCCGAAGAGGGCATGGAGGTGATCGCCACCGGTAAGCTCACCACCTATCCCGGCAAGTCCAACTACCAGATCGTCATCGACAATCTGGAGCCTGCCGGCGCCGGCGCGCTGATGGCGCTGCTGGAGGAGCGCAAGCGGCGGCTACAGGCCGAGGGGCTGTTCGATGCCGGCCGCAAGCGGTTGCTGCCATTCATGCCGCGCATCATCGGCGTCGTCACCTCGCCGACAGGATCCGTCATCCGAGACATCATCCACCGCATCAAGGACCGCTTTCCGCTGCACATCCTGGTCTGGCCGGTGCGTGTTCAGGGCGAGATGTCAGGCGCGGAAGTGACTGCTGCGGTCAACGGCTTCAACGCGCTGGCATGGGATGGCGCCATCCAGCGTCCCGATCTGTTGATCGTGGCGCGTGGCGGCGGCAGCCTCGAAGACCTCTGGGGCTTCAACGACGAGGCGCTCGCCCGCGCGGTTGCCGCTTCCGGCATTCCGGTGATCTCGGCTGTCGGCCACGAGACCGACTGGACGCTGATCGACCTCGTTGCCGATGTGCGGGCGCCGACGCCGACGGGTGCGGCCGAAATCGCTGTGCCGGTGAAGGCGGACCTTGAAGCAACGCTTGCCAGCCTCGGTGCGCGGCTGAAAGCGGCGGTCCTGCGCAATTTCGAGCGCAAACGGCAGGCTGCTCGTGCGGCGGCCCGCGCACTGCCTTCGCCCGACCAATTGCTGGCGCTGCCGCGCCGACGCCTCGATGAGGCGACATCCAGGCTCGGCCGGGGCCTGTTGGTCTCCACCGAACGTAAGCGTGCAAGGTTTTTTGCCGTAAAGCTGACACCGGCAATGCTGTCGCAGCGCATTGCCGAGGCGCGGCGCACCAACGAACGCAATCTTTTGCGAGCAAAAGGGGCATTGCGAACGTTGGCAAGAGCCCGGCGTGCGGAGCTTAACCGAGCGGCGGATCAATTGCCAAAATGTGCCAGGGCATCGCTGCAGCGGCACAAGCAGCAATTGACCATGCTGCAAGGCCGCATCACGATCGAGCCGACGGCACGGCGGCAACGCGTGCAGAGGGATTTGCTGACAGCTTTGACAAGACGCGGCACGCAAGCAGTGGTGCTCAGGCTGGAGCGCCTGCGCGGCCGCGTCGTCCAGGCCGACAGGCTGATGGCAACACTGTCGCACAAGGCCGTCCTGGCGCGCGGCTTTGCGCTGGTGAGGGATGCGGATGGCGCGGTGATCAAGCAGGCTGCCGATGTGGCGTCGGGAATGGCGCTTTCGCTCGAGTTCGCCGACGGCACCGCCGATGCGGTGGCGATCAGCGGCACGGCAAAACCGAAAGCCGTGGCCAAGCCGGCGGCCAAGGCCAAAGAGCCTGGCAATCAGGGATCCCTGTTCTGACACCATGACCGACAATCCGCATCATCTGACAACGCCCTCAGGCAAACCGCGCGCGCGGAATTTCGGCATCGGCTTCGACGGGCGGCCCGGACCGTTCAATGCGATCACCGACGTGCCCGGCGTGGCTGTCGGCTATGCGACGCTGATCTCGGGCGATGGCGCGCTTGTCGTCGGCGGGGGACCAGTGCGCACCGGCGTGACCGCGATCCTGCCCAGGCCGCTCGCCGACCTCGCCACGCCGGTCTTCGCCGGCATCTTCAGCCAGAACGGAAACGGCGAACTGACCGGCTCGCACATCGTCGAGGAAACCGGGGCTTTCAACTTCCCGATCACCATCACCAACACGCATTCCTGCGGTGTTTCACGCGACGGCACGCTGCGCTGGATGCAAAGCGTGCTGCCGGCAGCGCTCGACAGCGGCTGGGGGCTGCCGGTGGCGGCGGAGACCTATGACGGCTTCCTCAACGACATCAACGGTCACCATTTGACGTCAGCGCATGTTGCGCAGGCCCTCGACGGCGCCGCCGGCGGACCGATCGAGGAAGGCAGCGTCGGCGGCGGTACCGGCATGATCACTTTCGGCTTCAAGGCCGGCTCCGGCACCGCATCGCGCATCGTCGAATGGCACGGCCGTGCCTACACCGTCGGCGCCTTCGTGCAGTCTAATTTTGGAAAACGGCGCAATATCACCATTCGCGGCCTGCGCGTCGGGCCGGAACTCGTCGAGCCGGCGGTCCGCGAAGGCACACCGCGTGCTGAAAAGGGCTCGATCATTGCCGTCGTCGCCACCGACGCACCGTTCCTGCCGCATCAGATGAAGCGGCTGGCCCGCCGGGTGCCGCTCGGCGTCGCCATGACCGGCGGCTTCGGCTATCACAGCTCAGGCGACATTTTTATCGCCTTCTCAACCGCCAATGCGAGCGCAGCGCTGGCGCCCTCCGGCCGCATCGCCAGCGCCAATTTTATTCCGGACACCGATATCGATCCGTTTTTCGATGCGGTGATCCAGACCGTGGAGGAAGCAATCCTCAACGCGGTGGTTGCCAACGACGATATGACCGGACGCGACGGAAATTTCGTGCCGGCGCTGCCGAAGGCGTGGCTGAAGGAGAAGTTTGGCTGAAGACAAAAACGCGGGCCAGAAGCCCGCGCTGGAACAACGTCGCCGCTATGCGATCATTCCGCGGCTTTTCCGGGGGGCTGCTGGCTTTCCTCGGCCTCGGCGGCTTCCTCAAGCCGGGATGCGATAAGTTCCTGGATATCGCCGACTTCTTCCTGGATGTCCTCCAGCGGGATGCCGACCTCGGCCGCCTCGGCGGCGCACTCCTTGGCCAGGGTTTCGGCCTGCTTGTCGATCCTTGCCTGGGAGGACTGGCAATGGACCTTTTCGCCGATCCATCCCCGCAAGAATTCGATGGCGTGTTCACTCATACTGCTGTTCCCTGGCGGCAAAGCCGGTTGGTAATCATAAACGTCGACATCCCGCAAAGGATGCATGTCCCCATTCCAGCCGAGTCGCGGTCGGCCGGCAAGCCAATGCCGTCCAAGGTCCACAGAGCCATAGGAAATCGAGGGGTCAAGAGCATTTTCTGATTCTGGAGGAGTCGGTACCGTTGGCTAGGTCACGCCCAGCGCTGCGCCACTGTTTCTATTTGCTTTTTTCCGGTTTCCGAGCCGATTTCCGTCACAATAGATGGCGCAACATACTACACATTCACAGTTGCTTCGAGGTGTGGCCCTCGAGCGCGCGGGTCGAAGCCGCCGCTATATAGTGACATCCTCCTGCAATGTCGACTCCGCTCGCCATGCTGCTTCTTTCCGCCGCGCCGAAGGCTCCGCAACGGACCAAGAGCAAGTGACGATGGACGCGAACGGGGTGGAGCAAGCCTCGGCGGAATCGCTCAGACGGGCACAGCCACCACCGCCGCGCAGTCGCCGGCCTTGACCAGCCCGGGGAAATGCCGCGCCGCCAGCATGCCCGACATTTTTGCCTGGATCTCCTGCGGGGCGATGCCGGTGCGGCCGGTGGAATGGATGCGCGCCAGCACCGCGCCCTTTTCGACGGGTTCACCGAGATCGACCATGGTTTCGATCATGCCGTCATCTTCGGCGAAGGAGAAACAATCGCCCGATGGCATATCCAACCACTGGGTTGAGGTCTTCTCCACCGCACCGGCGACAATGCCGGCGTGGCGCAGCACGTTGAGAATGCCGTGCCGCGCGATCCGCACGGTTTGCGCGCGCGACGTGCCGCCGCCGCCAAGCTCGGTGCTGACGAAGACCTTGCCCATCTCCTCGGCTGCCGTGTCATACATGCCGATGGCGTCGATTTCGATCATGCGCATCGAGAACGGGGCGGCGAAGGCTGCGACCGCGTCGAAGGCTTTCTGTTCCAGCGCCTTGTCGGGCAAGGTGTGCGCGGCGCAGAACGGCACGAAGTCCAGCGTCTTGCCGCCGGAATGGAAGTCGAACACGATGTCGGCGCGGGGGAGCAGCTCACGCTGGAAATAGTCGGCGATCTTTTCGGTCACCGTTCCGTCCGGCCGGCCGGGAAAGCTGCGGTTCATGTTGCCCTTGTCGATCGGCGAGGTGCGCTTGCCGGCACGGAAGGCCGGATAGTTCATTGCCGGCACGATGATCACCGTGCCGCTGACATCTTTCGGGTCGAGCGTGCGGGCGAGATCGTAAAGGGCCAGCGGTCCCTCATACTCATCGCCATGGTTGCCCCCGGTCAGCAGCGCTGCCGGCCCGTTGCCGTTGCGGATGACGCAGATCGGGATCATCACCGAGCCCCACGCGGAATCGTCGCGGCTGTAGGGCAAGCGCAGGAAACCGTGCTGGATGCCGTCGCGGTCGAAATCGACGGTCGGCGCGATCGGCGACGGGCGGATACTGGACATCGGGCTCAATCCTTCACCACCAGCTTGCGCGGCACATTGGCCAGGCACTCTACACCGGTTTCGATGATCAGGATGGACTCGGTGATCTCCAGTCCCATCGTTTCCAGCCACAGGCCGGTCATGAAATGGAAGGTCATGCCGGGCCTGAGCTCGGTGCGGTCGCCGGGGCGCAGGCTCATCGTGCGTTCGCCCCAGTCCGGCGGATAGGACAGGCCGATCGAATAGCCGGTGCGGTTGTCCTTGATGATGCCGTATCGCTTGAGGACACCGAAGAAGGCGTTGGCAATGTCCTCGCAGGCGTTGCCGGGTTTCGCCGCGGCCAGCCCCGCTTCCATGCCTTCCAGCGTCGCCTTCTCGGCATCGAGGAATTCCTGCGTCGGCTTGCCGAGGAAGACGGTGCGCGACAGCGGGCAGTGATAGCGGTTGTAGCAGCCGGCAATCTCGAAGAAGGTGCCCTCGCCCCGCTTCATCGGTCTGTCGTCCCAGGTCAGATGCGGCGCCGAGGCATCGGCACCCGACGGCAGCAGCGGCACGATCGCCGGATAGTCACCGCCGATACCGTCGACGCCGCGCGTGCCGGCATCGTAGATTTCGGCGACGAGATCGCATTTGCGCATGCCGACCTCGATCTTGTCGAAGATGCGCTGGTGCATCGCTTCGACGATGCGGGCCGCCTTGCGCATATAGTCGATCTCGGTCGGGCTCTTCACCGCACGCTGCCAGTTGACCAGCGCGGTGGCATCGACAAAGCGGGCATTGGGCAAATGCTTCTGCAGCGACGCAAAGGCGGCCGCCGAGAACCAGTAATTGTCCATTTCGACGCCGACTGTCAGCTTGCCCCAGCCGCGATCCGCAAGCACGCTCGCCAAAAAATCCATCGGGTGGCGCTCGGTCGACTGCACATAGTGGTCGGCGTAGCCGACGATATTGTCGTGCGCGAGATAGGCGGTGCGCTTGGCGCCGTTGGCGTCCTGGCCGCGCCCGTACCAGACCGGTTCGCCCGATGGCGGCACGATGACGGCCTGATGCACATAAAACGACCAGCCGTCATAGCCGGTCAGCCAGGCCATGTTGGAAGGATCGCTGATAACAAGAAGATCGACGCCCTTCACCTCCATGGCTTTGCGCGTTTTGGCGAGACGATCCGCAAATTCGCCGCGCGAGAATTTCAGATTCGGTTGCATTGTTCTTAGTCCTCGTTTGTTGGGCCTTGCGGCCGGTATCAGCTTTCGAAAATGGTTCCCGCCTTCACCACCCGCGCGCGATCTCGAGCGAGCGTGGCGATCGCCGTGTCCTGGACGCCAGTGCCGGTGAGGTCGGCGATGGTGATGTCGCTGGCCGAGCGCCTCCCGTGACGCTTGCCGGCTATGACCTGACCGAGCTCGGCGACCTCCGTGTCGGCGGCCATAACGCCCGCCGCGATGGCATGATGCAGCTCACCCAGCCGCCGCGTCTGGCGGGCGCTGTCGGCGACATAGAGATCGGCCATGCGCAGGATTGCCGGCGCGATCTCGTTCTTATGTTCGGCGTCGGAGCCCATCGCGGTGATGTGCTGCCCTGCGGAAACGAATCCGGCCTTGATCAGCGGCTCGGTCGAAGGCGTCGTCGTGACGATGATGTCGGCGCCGACAACCGCGTTTGCCGCGTCGGGCTCGGCACGCACGAGAATGCCGAGCTTTTCGCGCAAGGCTCCGGCTGTCGCCTCGGCCTTTGCCGCATCGCGTGCCCAGATGCGCGCCTCGGCAATCGGCCGTACCAGCATGAGAGCTTCCAATTGCAACCCGGCCTGGACGCCGGCGCCGAAGATCGCGGCGACAGACGAATCCGGCCGCGACAGATGTTTGGCCGCGACCGCGCCAGCAGCGGCCGTGCGGACGTCGGTGAGATAGCCATTGTCGAGCAACAGCGCCTCGACCAGGCCGGTCTTGGCTGACAGCAGCACCATCATGCCGTTGACGCTGGGCAGGCCGAGCTTCGGATTGTCGAAGAAGCCGGGGCTGATCTTGATGGCGAAACCGTCAATGCCCGGCACATAGGCGGTCTTCACGTCGACCTCGCCGCGATGCTCGAGAATGTCGAGCCGCAGGATCGGCGGCATCGCCACCGGCAGGGTAGCGAGCGCGCGGAAAGCGTTTTCAATGCAGGCGACGGCATCGAGATCGAGTGTCACGATCGCCCGCAATTCTTTCTCGGTAAGGATGGTCATCCGGCTCATGCGGCGCGCTCCGGAGTGGCAAGCTCTGCAAAGGACAGCGTTCTGTCACACCCCCCTCTGTCCTGCCGGACATCTCCCCCGCAAGGGGGGAGATTGGACTTCATCTTTGCCTTCGCCAATCTCAGACGCCGCAAGAAAAGCGGCAGCATCGAAGCTGCCGATCTCCCCCCTTGCGGGGGAGATGTCCGGCAGGACAGAGGGGGGTGTGAAGAAACTCGGCGTGAAAGACGTTTCATCCGGCGCGACCCGCATTTATCGAAGTGTCACCGCAGACGATTTTCCGATGCAGCTCCATATCAATGTTTCGGCCAGAAAGAAGCACAACCACCGGCCCGTTCGCCGTAATCTTGCCGGCGAGCAGTGCGGCGATGCCGACCGCGCCGGCGCCCTCGACGATCTCGCGCTCCTGCGCATAGGCGTGGCGGATGCCGGCGGCGATCTCGTCTTCGCTGAGCAGGACGACATCGTCGAGCAGGTCGCGGCACATGGCGAAGGTCAGCCGGTTGTCGAGGCCGATGCCACCACCGAGCGAATCCGCCAGCGTCGGCAATTCTTCCACCAGCACCGGCTGGCCCGCATCGAGGCTGGCCTTCATCGCCGCGCCACGCGCCATCGAGACACCGACGACTTTTGTCCGGGGGCTGACGCCTTTGATGGCTGTAGCAACCCCTGATGCGAGCCCACCGCCGGAGATCTGGGCCAGAACGAGGGCGGCATCCGGGACCTGCTCGATCATCTCAAGCCCGAGCGTGCCTTGCCCGGCGATAATGTCGGGATGGTCGAAGGGCGGCAGCATAACCAGCCCCTCTTGCGCCACCAGCCGATCGACCTCCTGCTGGGCATCGTCCTGGCTGTCGCCGACGATGCGGACTTCCGCGCCAAGCCGGCGGATCTCGTCGAGCTTGTTGCCGGGCACCAGGCGCGACATGCAGATTACGGCGCGCATGCCCTCAAGCTTCGCCGCATGCGCCAGCGCGCGGCCGTGATTGCCGGTCGAGGCCGCGACCACGCCCCGCGCCTTCTGTTCGGCGTTCAACGAGGCGACGGCGTTCGAGGCGCCACGCAGCTTGAAGCTGCCGGTGGTCTGGCGATGCTCGAGCTTGAGGTGAACGGGGACGCCGAACTGTTCCGAGAGGCTGTGGGACAAGACGGTTGGCGTGCGCTCGACTTTACCAGCGATACGCTCACGGGCGGTACGGATGTCGGTGAGAATGACGGCGGGCATCACGAAACGCCCCCCTCTGGCCTGCCGGCCATCTCCCCCTCAAGGGGGGAGATTAGCGGCTGCAACACCTTCGCCAATTGTCGATGTTGCAGGAAGAGCGGTGACGCATGAACTGCCAATCTCCCCCCTTGAGGGGGAGATAGCCGGCAGGCCAGAGGGGGGTGCTCGCTCACACTGGACATAATCTTACTGAACCAAGGGCAACGTCATCAGCCGCCCGAACTCAGGATGCGGCGCCTCATCCCCGCACAATCTCAGGCAGTTCCAGGCGGTCGCCTGGTTGCTGGTCACCACGGGACGTCCAATAGAATTTTCCATGCCGGTGACCGCGAGGGCGCTACGCAGCGCCGTGCAGGACACGAACAGCGCATCGGCGCTGGCGTCGGTCGCTTCACGCGCCAGGTCGACAAGCGTTGCCGGTGCGATGCGTGCCATCTCGCGGTCGTCCTCGAAGCCGAGGCAGGTGAAGCTGACGATCTCGAAGCCGCGCGCGGCGAAATAGGCGGCCATCGGCCTGGATGTCTCGACCGTGTAGGGAGTGAGAATGCTGATCTTGTTTGCGCCCAGAGCACGCAGCCCGCGCACGCCCGCCATCGGCGGTGTGACCACCGGCACGCCGGGCTTTGCGACCTGGATCGCCGCCTCGATCTCGGCATCGCCGATCACCACCGAGGCCGAAGTGCAGGAATAGCAGATGGCATCGAGCTTCTCGTCCGGCAGGATCAGGGCCGCGCCCGCCGTCAGCGCCGGCTGCATCTTGCGCAGGTTTTCAGGCGTCGTCGGGTTGGCATAGGGAATGCGCGCGACATAGACGCCGACCCGCTCGCCCGCCACCATGCGGCGGAAATCCGGTTCGCTGGTATGGTCGGTGGCCAGGATAATCAGGCCGACGCGCCGCTCCAGCGGGCGAGCATCCAGCGCCGGCCGCTTCGGATAGACCTTGATCTCGGGCAAGGGTTTCATCGGCTACCTCTCGATCTTGCCGTAGCGGCGTTCCAGCCAGCGCAGCAGCATGACCGAAAACAGACTGATGACCAGGAAGAAGGCACCGACCAGCGTGATCGGTTCGATATAGCGATAGTAGGTGTTGGCGACGCTTTTGGCCTGGTTCATCAGCTCCAGCACAGTGATCGCCGACAGCAGCGGCGTTTCCTTGAACATGGCGATGAAATAATTGGCGAGCGCCGGTATCATCGGCGGGATAGCCTGCGGAATGATGATGTTGGTCCAGGTCTGCGTGGCGCTCAGATTGCACGCCTTGGCCGCTTCCCACTGGCCGCGCGGCACATTGTCGATGCCGGCGCGATAAACTTCCGCCGTGTAGGTGCCGTAGTGCAGCCCGAGGCCGATGACACCGGCTACCAGCGGCGGCAGCAGGATGCCGATGTCGGGCAGCACGTAGAAAATGAAATAGAGCTGCACCAGCAGCGGCGTGCCACGGATGAATTCAGCCGCCCAGCCGACCGTGCGCGACAGCGCCTTGTTGGGCGAGCGGCGCGCAAGCGCAATGCCAAGCCCGACGATCGCCGCCAGCACCGAGCCGAGCAGCGTCGCCAGGATGGTGATCTTCACCCCTTGGATCAGCGTCGGCATGATTTCCCAGACGAAATTCCAATCCCATTCCATCAGGTACGCACCCCATCGAGGCCGCGCGCCATGCGGCGTTCCAGCGAGCGCACGCCCCACGAGATGAGCAGGGCGAGGATGAAGTAGATGATCAGGATGGTGGTGAACGGCACCAGGGTGTTGCCGGTCTGGGCGCGCACCACCTGCGCCTGGAAGGTCAGGTCGGTGAGCGAGATCAGCGACACCACGGCGGTCGCCTTGAGCAATTCGATGGCGTTGTTGCCGAAAGTCGGCAGCATCACCAGCAGCGCCTGCGGCAGGATGATGTGGCGCATGCCTTGCCAGCGGCCGAGATTGAGCGCTGTGCAGGCCTCATACTGTTCGCGGCCGATCGACTGGATGGCGCCACGCACCACTTCGGCGGCATAGGCGCCGACATTGAGGCCGAGCGCCAGCACGCCGGCCTGCAACGGGGTCAGCGAAATGCCGATGAAGGGCAGCACGAAATAGGCCCAGAACAACTGCACGAAGATCGAGGTGCCGCGGAAGAATTCGATGTAGGCGGTAGCCAGCGCGCGCAGCACGAAGAAACGCGACAGCCGCCCCATTCCGGCAAGAAAGGCCATGAACAGCGCAAGCACCGACCCCATCAGCGTCAGCTCGATGGTGACAAGCGCTCCCTGCAATATCAGGCCGAAATAGCCGGACCACTGGGTCATCTAATGTACTGTTCCACCTGGACGTTTGGTCGAAGCCCCTCACCCGGCCTCCGCTACGCTCGGCCGACCTCTCCCCGGCGGGGAGAGGAGACCACCAGCGTCGGCGCCAGCCACCTTCTCCCCAGCGGGGAGAAGGTGGCCCGAAGGGCCGGATGAGGAGGTCTTCCTTACTTCACTTCGCCGCGCAGAGCTTGTCGCGGCTGGTCGACATCGCGGCCGCCGCCGAGAAGCCGTAGGGCTCGATGATCTTGGCGAACTCGCCTGATTTCTTCATCTTGGCCAGTTCTACGTCGAAGGCGTCGCGCAGTGCCTCGTCGCCCTTCTTGAAGGCGGCGCCGTCGCAATAGACCGGTGCGCCCTGCACCGGAGCGATGACTTCGAGGTTCGGATCGTTGGCCTTCTTGACCAGATCATTGATCGACAGGACGGGCAGCGAATAAGCGTCGATGCGGCCATCCTGAAGCATCTTCACGCCGCTCTGGCCATCCGGCACGACGATGACGCGATCGCGTGGCACGCCGGCATTGAGCGCGAGCTTCTCCTCGGTGCCGCCGCCCGGCGCACCGATGGTCGCAGTCGTATCCTTGGCGACATCCTCATAGCTCTTGAAGCCCTTCGGATTGCCCTTCTTCACCAACATCGCCTCGGCATCGCAAAGCACCGGCTCGGAATAGACGACGGCGGCGCAGCGCTCCGGCTTCATGAACAGGCCCGCGGTGACGACATCGAAGCGACCGGCCTGCAGGCCGGGGATCATGGCGCCATATTCAGAGATCGAAGCAGCGACGTCGGCGACGCCGAGCCGCTTGAATATCTCGCGGGCCACATCAGGCGCGGCACCCGAAACCTTGCCGTCGGCGGCGACCGCCGTATAGGGCGGCTCGTTGGCGATGGCGAGGCGGGCGAAACCTTGCGCCTTGAGCTGTTCGAGCTTGCTGTCATCGGCCGAACCCACGTTCGAGGCGGCCAGCACCGCCGCCAACGCAAGGCTGGCGACGCCAGCCAGAATGCCAAGTTTTTTCATTGTTCCCAACTCCTTGTTTCTTGTCTAGCTTTGTTACGGGGCGGCTCTCGCCACCTCGGGACGACTTCGTCGCCTTGGGCATTGCGGTCAGACGCGATGTCCGGCCGCGATGATCTTCTTCAGGAAGCCTTGCGTGCGCTCCTGCTTGGGATTGCGGAAAATCTCGTCGGGCTTGCCCTCCTCGACGATCCTGCCACGATCGAAGAACAGCACCCGGTCGGCGAAATCATGGGCAAAGCCCATCTCGTGGGTGACCAGCAGCATGGTCATGTCGGTCTCGGCGGCAAGCTTGCGCATGACGTTCATCACCTCCTCGACCAGCTCCGGATCGAGCGCCGACGTCACCTCGTCGAACAGCATGATCTTTGGCGACAGCGCCAGCGCCCGGGCGATCGCCACGCGCTGCTTCTGGCCACCGGACAACTGCGCCGGCATGCTCTTGGCCTTGTCGGCCATGCCGACCATTTCGAGCAGTTCCATCGCCCGCTTTTCGGCGGCGGCACGCGGCGTGCCCTTGGTCAGCATCGGCGCCAACGTGACATTGTCCATGACGCATTTGTGCGGGAACAGATTGAACAGCTGGAAGACCATGCCGATCTTCTGGCGCATCCTTGTCAGATGCCGCTCATCGGCGGACAGCAACTGTCCGTTGCGCTCCATGTGGTAGAGTTGCTCGCCGTCGATCTGGATATGACCGCCATCGATACGCTCCAGTGTCATCAGGATGCGCAGAATTGTCGTCTTGCCCGAGCCCGACGGGCCGATCAGTGCCAGCTTTTCGCCAGGCATGACCTGCATCGACAGGCCGTCCAGCACTTTGAAAGTGCCGAAGCTTTTTGAAATGGCGTCGATCTTGATGATGGGCGTGGGCACTGCAGTTCCCCGTCCTGGAGAGGTCTATGCCCTTAAGGATGCGGAACGCGCCAAATCATGTCAATTGAGAAAATAATATCATGACAATTATTTCTGATTCCGCACAATTTCCGAGCAACCCCAGCCTAGATAGCGAGCAGCAGGTGTTCCGGATCGCCAAGCAGCAGCTTGGTGACAACGCCGAGGCCGGCGCGCAGTTCCCCCTCGGTGGTCGAACCCAGCGAGATACGCACCGCCGGATGCCACGGCGCAGCCGAAATACGGAAGGACGTGCCGGGTGCAATCGCCACACCCTGCAGGCGAGCCTGGGCGACAAAGCTTTCCTCGGCCCGGTCGGCCGGCAGTTGCAGCCAGACATGCAACCCGTCGCGCCGGGCGCGATAGTCGACCCCCGCCAGCACTTGCGCTGCAATATTCTGCCGGTGCCGCAAAGCCGCGCGCTGCCAGTGGACAAGCTCCATCGCCGTGCCGTCGGTCACCCATTTTGTGGCGATCTCGGCCACCAGCGGCGTCGCCATCCAGTTCGAAACCAGATGCCGGTTGGCGACGGCGGCGACATAGCGGTCGGGTGCGACGAGATAGCCGATGCGCAGCCCGGGCACGGTGATCTTGGTGAAGGAGGTGACGTAGAGCGTGCGCTCCGGCGCGAACGCGGCAACCGGCGGCGGCCGGTCTTCGACCAGCGGACCGAGCACATCGTTCTCGATGATGGCGATGTCGTGCTTACGCGCAACCGCCGCGATCTGCTCGCGCCGCGCTGCATCCATCAGAGTCGCCGTCGGGTTTATCACCGAGGGCTGCACGAAGACCGCGCGGATGTCGGAAAGCCGGCAGGCTTCGTCCAGCGCTTCCGGGATCAGGCCGTTGTCGTCGATCGGCAGGCCTTCCAGGTTGAAGCCGAGATAGCGTGCCAACGGCACCAGCGTATGGTGGCCGATCGCCTCGGTGGCGACCGTCGAGCCCGGCGGAGCGACGCTCATCAGCGCCACGGTCATGCCGGCGGTGGCGCCGTTGGTCAGGCTGACGTTCTGCGGGGATGCATCGAGGCCGCACAGTTTCAGCCATTCGACGGCGACGGCCCGGTGGCGCGGAAACACCATGTTGGGCCGGAACGAAAGTGCCGAACTCGACGGCAGGTTCTCGGCCAGCCAGCCCAGTGCCTGTTTCAGCCGCTCCAGATGCATCGGCTCACAAACCGGTTTCAGGATCGACAGGTCGATGACTTCGCCGAGCCGCTCCGGCAAATAGGGCGGCTCCGGCTCGCGGCGCTGCGTCTGGACGAAGCTGCCGCGGCCGATCTCGCCCGAAATCAGGCCACGCCGAATCAGTTCCTCATAGGCGCGGCTGACCGTCTGCACCGAAAGCTTGAGGTCGTCGGCCAGCCTGCGATGGGTCGGCAGCCGCGCGCCATTGGCGAGGCGCCCGTCATGGATGGCGCGCGCGAACTGGTCGGCCAGCGATTGATAGGCCGGGCGCCGGATGAGCGCGGGATCGGGTTGCCACAATGTCATGACTTATTAGAGATCGAAATCAGTGCAATTGACAATCGAAATAATGCGCCGTCATGGTACTCGGACGAAAAGTGAGCTCTGATGACATCCGCGAAACTCGACCCGATCGACCTGAAAATCCTCGACGCCATCCAGCGCGACGGACGCATCACCAAGTTGGCGCTGGCCGAGCAGGTCGGCCTGTCGCCGACGCCGTGCTGGATGCGGCTGCGCAAGCTGGAGAAGGCCGGCATCGTCTCGGGCTATCACGCCAGGATCGCCATGCGCGTCGTCGCACCCGTTGCCACCGTGCTGATGGAGGTGACGCTGGCAAACCACCGCCAGGCCGATTTCGACCGCTTCGAGCGCGTCATCCGCGATGTTCCCGAGATCGTCGCCTGCTGGTCTGTCGGCGGCGGCGTCGACTATGTGGTGAAGGTGATGGCGCGCGACATCGACGCCTATCAGCGGCTGGTCGATGGCTTGCTCGAACGCGAAATCGGCATCGACCGCTACTTCACCTACATCGTCACCAAGACGGTGAAGGACGAGATCGCGCTGCCCATAGCCGACCTGCTGCCGGCGTCGGCTTAAGGCCGGAGAGATCATCTGTTGGGGCGGGACAAAAGAGAGAGTCTCTCTCCTTCGAGGCATCCAAACAGCCTCTCTATCTGCATCGGGCGGATAGTCTTCCCGCATCAGTCCGAACCGGGAGGCTTTGACCATGTCCGCGCATTTCGCCCGCTCGCATCGCCATGAAGCGCTCGACCGCCTGACCGACCGCCGGCTGCTGCGTGAACTCGCCTATGTCGATGGCCACTGGACGGCAAGCGAAGCCGCTGAAAGCTTCGAGATCACCGATCCGGCCACCGGCACGACTGTCGCTTTCGTCGCCGCGCTAGATGCACGGCAGACGACAAAGGCGATCGATGCCGCCGCACGCTCCTTTCCGGCATGGCGGTCGCTGTTGCCGCAGGAGCGCTCCAAAATCCTGCGCAAATGGTTCGAGTTGATCATCGGCGCCAAGGATGATCTGGCTCTGCTGATGACGCTGGAACAGGGCAAGCCGCTGCAGGAATCGCTGGGCGAGATCGACTACGCCGCCTCTTTCATCGAGTGGTATGCCGAGGAAGCAAAACGCCTGAACGCCGAGAGCGTCACCAGCCATCTGCCGAACGCCGAAATGATCGTGCGGCGCGAGCCGCTCGGTGTCGTCGGCATCGTCACGCCGTGGAACTTTCCGTCGGCGATGCTGACCCGCAAGGCTGCGGCAGCCCTTGCCGCCGGCTGCACCATCGTTGCGCATCCGTCCTCGGAAACACCGCTGTCGGCGCTGGCGCTGGCCGAACTCGGTGAGCGCGCCGGCCTGCCCGCAGGCGCCTTCAACATCGTCACCGGCAAGGCTTCGACCATCGTCGGGCGGATGTGCGAAGACCCGCGCGTTCGCGCCATGAGCTTTACCGGCTCGACCGAGATCGGCCGGCTGATCGCCGCGCAGAGTGCTGCGACCATGAAGCGGCTGGTGATGGAGCTTGGCGGCCATGCCCCGCTGATCGTCTTTGCCGATGCCGATCTGGACAAAGCGGTTGATATCGCCATCGACGCCAAATTCGCCACGTCGGGCCAGGACTGCCTCGCCGCCAACCGCATTTACGTCCAGCGTCCGATCTACGATCGGTTCTGCGCCGCCTTCGCCAAGCGCATCGAGACGCTGCGGACCGGCAATGGCCTTGCAGATGACATTGACATCGGGCCACTGATGCATAAGCGCGCCATCAAGAAGGTGGAAGAGCAGGTCGCAGACGCGCTGACCCATGGCGCGCGCTGCCTCACCGGCGGCAAGCGACATCAGGCTGGCCCCCTGTTCTACCAGCCGACACTGCTGGCCGATGTTTCCGACGAGGCGCTGATCATGCGCGAGGAGACGTTTGGCCCGGTTGCCGCCGTGACGCCGTTCGACAGCGAGGATGAAGTGATTGCCCGCGCCAACGCCACCGAGTATGGCCTCGTCGCCTATGTCGTAACGGAGAATGGTGGCCGGCAGCAGCGCATGGGCCGCGCGCTCGACTACGGCATGGTCGCCATCAACCGCGTCAAGATCACCGGCGCGCCGATCCCGTTCGGCGGCGTCAAGCAATCGGGCATCGGGCGCGAAGGCTCGCGCCACGGACTCGAGGCTTTCACCGATCTCAAATATCTCTGCCTCGATGTAGCTTAAGCTGCACCGGAATCACCCTTTTGTCAGGAGTTAAAAGAATGCTCGACCAGTCCAACGAACTCGCCGCCTGGGATCGCGACCACTTCTTCCATCCCTCGACGCATATGGGCACGCATGCGCGGGGCGAAAGCCCGACGCGCATCATGGCCGGCGGCGAAGGCGTCACCGTCTGGGACAACAATGGCAGGAAGAGCCTCGATGCCTTCGCCGGCCTCTATTGCGTCAATGTCGGCTACGGCCGCCAGAAGATCGCCGACGCCATCGCCGCCCAGGCGAAGAACCTCGCCTACTACCACGCCTATGTCGGCCACGGCACCGAAGCCTCGATCACGCTCGCCAAGATGATCATCGACCGCGCGCCGCAAGGCATGTCGAGGGTCTATTTCGGCCTCTCAGGCTCGGATGCCAACGAAACCAACATCAAACTGATCTGGTACTACAACAACGTGCTCGGCCGGCCGGAGAAGAAGAAGATCATCTCGCGCTGGCGCGGCTATCACGGCTCGGGCGTGATGACGGGATCGCTGACCGGGCTCGACCTGTTCCACAACGCCTTCGACCTGCCGCGCGCGCCGATCCTGCACACCGAGGCGCCTTATTATTTCCGCCGCGCCGACCGCTCGATGAGCGAGGAGCAATTTTCGCAGCATTGCGCCGACAAGCTCGAGGAGATGATCCTGGCTGAGGGCCCGGAAACGGTCGCTGCCTTCATCGGCGAGCCGATCCTGGGCACCGGCGGCATCGTGCCGCCGCCGGCCTTCTATTGGGAAAAGATCCAGGCGGTGCTTAAGAAGTACGATGTGCTGCTGGTCGCCGACGAAGTGGTGACGGGCTTCGGCCGGCTGGGCACCATGTTCGGCTCCGACCACTACGGCATCAAGCCGGACCTGATCACCATCGCCAAGGGCCTGACCTCGGCCTATGCGCCGCTGTCGGGCGTCATCGTCGCGGACAAGATGTGGCAGGTGCTGGTTGAAGGCTCCGACAAACTCGGTTCGCTCGGCCATGGCTGGACCTATTCCGCGCATCCGATCTGCGTTGCCGCCGGCGTCGCCAATCTCGAACTGATCGACGAGATGGATCTTGTGACCAAT
>NZ_JAMYTM010000022.1:0-126720 GCF_040322475.1 Mesorhizobium sp. M0140
CGGGGGCGGGGTTTTACCCCCCCTGGGCGCTCCCCGCCCCCCCCCCCAACCCCCCAACCCCCGGGGGCACCCCCCCCCCGGTCGTGGGGTCCCACCCCCCCCCCGGGCCGGCCCTTGCCCCCGGCCCGCGTAACCGTTCGGTCGCTTAGGCCGCGAACGCTCTGACCCTGACGCCGCTTGCCTCAAGCCGTCTCCTGACATGCGCGGCGATGGCGACGGCAGCCGGCGTGTCGCTGTGGACGCAGATCGAATCGATCGGCGTCCGCAGCATCTGCCCGGAAAGCGTCTCGATGGCGCCTTGCTTGACCATTCGGACGACCCGTTCGGCTGCCCTCTCGGCGTCGTGGATGACAGCGCCTTCCAGCTTGCGCGAAACAAGGAAGCCTTCCTCCGTATAGGCGCGGTCGGCGAATATCTCGGACCTGACCGTCAGCCCAGCGTCGCGCGCGATCCTGTCCTGGAAGCCGAGCGCAATGACCAGGCAGATCAGGCCGGGATCGACGGCCTTGACCGCGCGCGTCACCGCTTCGGCGACGCCACGATCGGTCTGGGTAAGATTGCCTAGCGCGCCATGCGCCTTCACATAGTGGATCGGGTGGCCGGCATAGGCGGAAAGCGCCTGCGCCGCGCCGATCTGGTAGGCGACCAGCCTTTCGATCTCATCCATGGAATGCGGAATGATGCGGCGTCCGAACCCCCACAGATCGGCGAAGCTCGGATGCGCGCCAACGGCAACGCCCTTGTCGCGCGCCATCGAGAAGGTGGCAGCCATGATCTCGGGGTCGCCGGCATGAAAGCCGCAGGCGACATTGGCGGAACTGACGATGTCGAGGATCGCCGCATCGTCGCCGAGCCTGTAGGCTCCAAAACCCTCGCCCATGTCGGAATTGATATCGACCTGCAATCCTTGGGCCGCCATGGCGCTTTCCTCAGTGGTTCGAACCATCGCCTTTGCTTCACACCAGCTCGTAGAGCGGCGTGCCGTAGCCGACGACCGCTCCGTCCTCGATCAGCGCCGCGCCCAGCACGCCGTCTACCGGCGCGAGCACGGCCTTCAGGCATGGGCCGACCTGCAGGACGCCGACCGTCTCGCCCTTGCGAACCACCTGGCCAGGGTCGGCAACCGGCCGACCGGTCGTTGGATGATCGAGACGGAACACGCCGACGCCGGGCGCGCGCACGCCTTTGAAGACCGTTTCGGCCTTCGGGGCTTCGGCCGCGGGTGTCGAGGGAACAACGGATTGCATGTGCAGGCGCAACGAAAAGCCGGCCTCCGACACTTCGATCTCGCCGATGCCGGCGCTAACACACCAGCCGGCCAGCCTTTCGAGCTCCTCAACCGTCATCGCCGCCTCGTCCCTGGAGCAGACCGCCTTCAATGAGACGTTCAAGATGATGGATATCGAAGCCGCCGGCGGCAAAGCCGGGCTCCTCCATCAGGAGGCCGTGGAGCGGCGCGTTGGTGGCGATGCCGACAGCCTCCATCTCGCCCAGCGCGCCGCTCATGCGCCGGATCGCCTCGGCCCGCGTCGCGCCATGCGCCAGCAGCTTGGCCACCAGGGAATCGTAGTGCGGCGGCACGGTGTAACCGGAGTAGAGATGCGATTCGACGCGGATTCCCGGGCCGCCGGGCGGCGTCCAGCGCTCGACCCGGCCCGGATGCGGGCGAAAGCTGTAGGGATCTTCAGCGTTGATGCGGCATTCGACGGCGTGGCCCTGGATGCGGATGTCTTCCTGGCTGAACGACAGGGCTTCGCCCCGGGCGATGCGGATCTGCTCGCGCACGATATCGATGCCGGTGACAAGTTCCGTGACGGGATGCTCCACCTGCACGCGGGTGTTCATCTCGATGAAAGAGAAGCGCCCGTCCTCGTAGAGGAATTCGAACGTGCCCGCGCCTGTATAGCCGATGGTTAGGCATGCGTGGGCACACAGCTCGCCGATCTCGGCAATCGCCTCGCGGGCGATGCCGGGCGCCGGCGCCTCCTCAATGATCTTCTGGTGGCGGCGCTGCATGGAGCAATCCCGCTCGCCTAACCACACCGCCTTGCCATGCTTGTCCGCCAGAATCTGAATCTCGATATGGCGCGGGTGCTCAAGGAATTTCTCCAGATAGACTTGCGGGTTGCCGAAGGCCCGGTCCGCCTCTTTCACCGCCATCGAAACGGCTTCCAACAGAGCGCGCTGCTCGCGCACGATGCGCATGCCGCGCCCGCCGCCGCCGCCCGCCGCCTTGACGATGACCGGATAGCCGATGGCCTCGGCAATGGCGCGCACTGCCTGCTCGTCCTGCGGCAGCGCCCCCTCCGACCCTGCAACGCAGGGAACGCCGGCAGCGATCATCGTGCGCTTGGCGGAGACCTTGTCGCCCAAGGTGCGGATCGCCGCGGCCGACGGCCCGATGAAGGCGAGGCCGGCATTTTCGACGGCCTCGGCGAAGGCGGCGTTTTCCGAGAGGAAACCATAGCCCGGATGGATCGCGCCCGCGCCGGTGAGTTGCGCGGCCGCGATGATCTCGGCGATATTGAGATAGCTCTCCGTCGCCGCAGCCGGCCCGATGCAGATCGCCCTGTCCGCCAGCGCGACATGGCGAAGGCTCGCGTCGGCTTCCGAGTGCGCTGCCACCGTCTTCAATCCGAGATCGCGGCAGGCGCGCAGGATGCGCAGCGCGATTTCACCGCGGTTGGCGATAAGGACGGTGTCGAACATCGCCGCTAGCCCAAATCTTCGAGAACGAACAGCACATCGCCGGACTGCACGGCGGCATGGTCGTCCAACGCGATCTGGACGATCCGCCCAGCGCGATCGGATTCCACGACGTTGAACGTCTTCATGGCTTCGAGGACACCGACCTTCTGCCCTTCCACGACCACATCGCCAACCGAAGCGAGCGGCGGTTCGCCTTCGGTGCCGGAACGGTAGAACACGCCGGTCAGCGGCGCGCGGATCGAATGCCGCGCGATGGGCGGAGCTGTCGAAGCCGGATTTGTGAAGACGGCAGGGCCGGCGGCTGACCCCGACTGCGGCGAAGGCTGCGACGCGGATTGCGCCAGCACCCCCTGCCTGGACATGCGGATACGAACGCCATCGCGCTCGATCTCCAACTCGGCAATGGGCGAACGCGAGACAAATTCGATCAGCTTCTGGACGAAGTCGAGATCCATCGCCGGCCCTACCGCAGCGCTTCGACAGCCTCGGCGATACGCCCGATCGCTTTTTCGATCAGGTCCATCGACGTGGCTATGGAAATGCGGAAATGCGGCGACAGGCCGTAGGCAGAGCCCTGCACCACCGCGACCCGCGCCTGATCGAGCAGGTAAAGCGAGAAGTCGTCGTCGCTGCCGATAGGAGTGCCGTCCGGGCGGCGACGACCGATCAGGGCCGAGCAATTGGGATAGAGATAGAAGGCGCCCTCGGGCGTCCGGCAGGTGAGACCGGGAATCGCGCGCAGCAGATCCAAAGCGCGGTCGCGCCGTGCCTGGAATTCAAGCGCCCGAGGGCGAAGAAAGTCCTGAGGACCTTCCAGTGCGGCAATGGTCGCGGCCTGCGAGATGGACGACGGGTTGGACGTGCTTTGGCTCTGCACGGTCGCCATGGCGCGGATCAGCGGTTCCGGCCCGCCGGCATAGCCGATCCGCCAGCCGGTCATGGCATAGGCCTTCGACACCCCGTTCACTGTCAGCGTACGGTCCTTCAGCCTCGGCTCGACGCCGGCGATGGTATGGAAGGTTCGTCCATCGAACAGGATATGCTCGTAGATGTCGTCGGTCAGAACGTGCACATGCGGGTGATCGAGCAACACCCCCGCCAGCCCCGCAAGTTCGTCGCGGCTGTAGACGGCGCCTGTCGGGTTGGAAGGCGTGTTGAGCAGCAGCCATTTGGTGCGCCCGGTGATCGCGGCTCGCAGGGCTTGCGGTGTCAGTTTGAAGCCCTGCGGCTCCGTGCAGGGAACGACCACGGGCTTGCCTTCGCCGAGCAGGACGATGTCGGTGTAGGAAACCCAATAGGGCGCTGGGACAACCACCTCGTCGCCGGGGGCCAGCGTTGCCAGCAGGGCGTTGTAGATGATCTGCTTGGCGCCGCCCGCGACACTGATTTGCGAAGGCTTGTAATCGAGGCCGTTCTCGCGCCTGAATTTTCCGGCCACCGCCTTCTTCAGCGCGGCGGTGCCGTCGACCGCCGTATAGCGCGTCTCCCCCCTGCGCATCGCCTCGTAGGCCGCCTCGACGATGTGCGGTGGCGTTGGAAAATCCGGCTCGCCGGCGCTCAGGCTGATGACGTCGATGCCGGCCGAACGCATTTCGATTGCCCGCGCGGTGACCGCCATGCTGGGGCTTGGCTTGATGACGTCGAGACGGGGAGCGATGAGGCCCACGGGAAATCCTCGGCATGGCTGCCGCGACGTTGCCGGGCAGGTGATATCTGTTACAAATTGGATAATGTATTCTGTTTTTCACGTCAAACCTCTTTTTCTGCATCGAAGACCGGGTTATGTCTCGTTTTGGACGTGGACCGATAGAGGAAGATATCCAATCCTTGTCGCCGCGGATGATATTCGAGATAGGGAACGCGATTGGTATGGGCACAAACTATGATGTGGTGATCGTCGGCGGCGGCGTTGTCGGCAGCTCGATCGCCTACTTTCTGTCAGCCAATCCGGATTTCGATGGCAGGATCGCGGTGATCGAGCGGGACCCGTACTACACGGCGTCCTCGTCTTCCTTGTCGACCAGCGCCATCCGCCAGCAGTTCGGCACGGCGCCCAACATTGCCATGTCGAAGTTCAGCATCGACTTCCTGCGCCAGGTAAAGACGCGGCTTGCCATCGGCGACGAGTTGGCCGACATCGGCCTGCATGAGCCCGGCTACCTCGTGCTGGCGACACCCGAGCGGGCCGACGCGCAGCGTGCCAAGAACCGCGTTCAGCGCGGCATGGGCGTCGACGCCGAACTGATCGAGCAGGCCGATCTGGCGCGACGCTTCCCATGGCTCAACACGGACGATCTCGCCCTTGGCTCGCTCGGCCTTGGCAGCGAAGGCTGGTTCGACGGCCCCGGCCTGATGCAGGCATTCCGCCGCAAGGCACGCACGCAGGGCGTGGACTATCTTGCCGCGACCGTGACCGGACTGACCATGGCGTCTCCCGGCAAGGTTGGCGAAGTGGTTCTGGACAATGGCGACCGGCTTGCCGCCGGCACGGTGATCAACGCGGCCGGGCCATGGAGCGCGGGCATTGCCAGGATGGCCGGCGCCGACCTACCGGTCGTCCCGAGCAAGCGATGCGTCTTCGTCTTCGAAACACCGGCAAGGATCGAGAACTGCCCCTTCATCTTCGACACAAGCGGCCTCTGGCTGCGGCCGGAAGGTCAGCTCTTCCTGTGCGGTATTCCACCGGTACGCGAGAACGACCCGGACGATTTCGGCCTGGATGTGGACTACGACCTGTTCGACGAGTTGATCTGGCCAGCACTCGCCTATCGTGTGCCAGGCTTCGAACAATTGCGCATGCTGCGCGCCTGGGCGGGGCTCTACGAGTACAACACCTTCGACCACAGCGGCATCATCGGCCGGCATCCCGAGATCTCGAACTTCGTCCTGGCCACCGGCTTCAGCGGCCACGGCATGATGCACGCGGCGGCGACCGGGTCGGGCGTCAGCGACCTCATTGCCTACGGCGAGTACCGATCTGTCGACCTCTCGGCCTTCCGCTACGAACGGATCGCTGGCAATCAGCCTATCGAGGAACATGTCTACTGAAGCGAAACGGGCGACATGGCATCGCAGTGACAACGGTGCTATGCGTCCACTTCTTCAATCAAAACGGCGCCAGTCAACAAACACGGCGGCCGCCTCAGGCTGATTCATGCTCGTACAGAAGAAAACCATCTCGACCCAGGTCGCCGATGCCATCAGGCAGAAGATCCTGATCGGCGAATACGAGGCCAACTTTCAGCTGCGGCAGGAGCATCTGGCCACCGAGTTCGGCGTCAGCCGAATTCCGGTGCGAGAGGCGCTGCATCAGCTTCATTCGGAAGGCTTCGTCACGCTGGTTTCCCACAAGGGCGCCGTCGTTACCTCCATTTCCCTGGACGAGATTCTCGAGCTCTACGAATTGCGAGCCCGGATCGAAACATGGCTGCTAGCCCTGGCCATTCCAAGGATGACGGAGGCAGACCTCGCGCTGGCCCGCGAGCGCGCAAAGCAGCACCAGGAGCAGGGCAAGACAGGCGAGTACTCGAACCAGCTCAACTGGAACTTCCACGCCGCGCTCTACGCGCCGTCCGGCCGCAAGGCGACGATCGAACTGGTCGGGCGCATCTACCAGCAGCTGGAACGCTACACGCGCATGATGGTGACGCTCACCGAAATCCAGGCCCAGTCCGACCGCGACCACTGGCAGCTCATCGACCTGTGCGAAGCCAAGGATACGCTGCGCGCCGTCGGCCTTTTGGAAATGCATATCATCACCAGCGGCAAATTCCTGGTCGACCGGCTTGAGGAATTGCGGGGCAGCTGATCAGTCGCCCCGTCTCCTTGTCCAGCCCCAATCCTTCGCGCGAAGATCATTTGCCGGGCAGATTGGTCGCCCGGGTCAGCAGGATCACGCCTGCCTTGTCGGCTGTGTCGTAGTAGGTGAAGCCGGTGCGGTTTTCCCGGCGCCCGCGCATCAGCACGGCAAGTCCGTCGGTTTTCGCCTTGGTTTCGGCTGCGTCCGCATCACGAACCTCGAAGCCGATATGGAAGACACCTTCACCCTTGCTGTCGAGATGAATTCGCTGCGGTGAAGGATCGCCGTTCGGCTGGCACAGCTGCAGCTGAACGTTCGGCAAGTTGCAAATCCGATATTGCATCGCCTTGAAACCCTCGGGGCTTGGGACCTGCAGTTCTTCGTATTCAGCCAGCGGCGGATAGGGCTCCCATGGCCCGATGCCGATGGAGTCGTAGTAGGCCTGCGCCTTGTCGATATCGTGCACGACGATGCAGATGTGATGCAGCTTTTCGAAATTACCCATGTCGTCACTCCCCATTCTTCTCACTCCTTGATCGGGACCGTATAGTTCAGCACGCGGCGCCCCCCGTCGGGGTAGATCGTCTCGCCGGTGATGTAGGAAGCGTCGTCGCTGGCCAGGAACGCCACGACCGAGGCGATCTCGGCTGCCGTGCCGAGGCGCCCGAGCGGTGTACGCGAAAGGACCGCCCGTCTCATTTCTTCCGAATCGATGAATGTCCCGTCCATGACCATGTCCGTGGCGATGGTGCCCGGGCCGACACCGACCACACGGATGCCATGGGGAGCGAAGGCGACGGCCGCGGTGCTGGTGACCTGGTTCATGCCGCCCTTGGAGATCGCGTAGGTGGCGACACGCGGGTTGGCGAGGCCCGAATTGATCGACGACATGTTGATGATGACGCCGCCTCCACCTTGCGCGATCATCTGGCGGGCGGCCGCCTGGGTGCCCATGAACGCGCCCTTCAGATTGACGGCGAGAACCCTGTCGTAGTCCGCCTCTGTGATGTCGAGAAAGTCCTGGACCGGAGCGATGCCGGCATTGTTGACCATGATGTCGACACGGCCGAACTTCGCCACCGCCGCTGCAATCAGCCCATCGATCTGTTCCTTCTTGCTGACATCCGTAACGACCGCCAGGACGCTGTCGGTGGTGCCGATTTCAGCGGCACATTTTTCTAGCTCCACGGCATTGATGTCGCCGAGCACGAGCTTCGCGCCTTCGGCCAAAAAGCGTTCCGCGCAAGCGCGTCCGATGCCGCGCGCCGCGCCTGTGACAACCGCCACCTTGCCTGCCTGTCTCATGTCCAATCCTTCGATCATTTGTAAGTCGGCCACCGTCTCAAGGAGTATGGGCCGAGCTTGGCTACGGATGGGGATTCTCCCACCGAAGCCTAGCCTAGCGGATAACGAAGGGATTGGCGGTCTTGCCGGCGGTGTCTATCCACACCGTCTTGGTCTGCAGATAGGAATTGATGGCATCCTGCCCGCTTTCGCGCCCGATACCGCTCCTCTTGTAGCCGCCGAAGGGCGCCATGTAGGAGACGGCACGGTATGAATTGATCCAGACCATCCCCGCCTCCATTGCGGCCGCGCCGCGCAACGCCCGGCCCATGTCGCTGGTCCATATTCCTGCCGCCAGCCCGTAGGGGCTGTCATTGGCAATGGCGAAAGCCTCTTCCTCGTCGTCGAACGGAATGACCGAAAGGATCGGTCCGAACACCTCTTCGCGCGCGATCCGCATGGTGTTGTTCACGCCAGTGAAGATGGTGGGCTCGACGAACCAGCCCTCGGCCAATTCACCCGAGGCCGGCTTGCCGCCGCCCAGCACGCAAAGCGCACCCTCGCGGCGCGCGATGCCGAGATAGGACAGCACCTTCTCGCGCTGGGCTTGCGTGGTGATCGGCCCGACCTGCGTCTCTTGCAGCGCCGGATTGCCCAGTCGAGCGCTGGCCGCCAGCGTTATGACGCTCTCCACGAACCGGTCGTGGATTTTGCGATGCACCAGCAGCCGCGAACCCGCGATGCAGGTCTGGCCACTGGCGGCGAAGATGCCTGAGATCGCGCCGTTGACCGCGCCCTCGATATCGGCGTCGTCGAAGACGATGTTGGCCGATTTGCCGCCGAGCTCCAGCGTGACGACTTTTAGCTGTTCGGCAGCCGCTCGATAGACCGCGATCCCGCCAGGCTCACCACCGGTGAAGGCGATCTTGGCGACGTCGGGATGAGAGACGAGTGGCGCGCCGACATCAAGCGGCATGCCGGTAACGGTGTTGACCACGCCGGGCGGGAAGCCTGCCCGCGCAAACAGTTTCACGAACTCCAGCGTCGAGGCCGAGGCGTGTTCCGACGGCTTGATGACGACAGTGTTGCCTGCCGCCAGCAGCGGCGCGAGCTTCCATGTCAGGAGTAAAAGCGGCGAATTCCAGGGCACGATCGCTGCAATGACACCCAGCGGCTCGTGGCGGGTGAACGCGAACATGCCAGCCTTGTCGATCGGCAGCACCGCACCTTCGATCTTGTCGGCAAGACCGCCGAAATAGCGGAACCATTCCGGGATATAGCGCAGCTGTGCCGTCATTTCGGTGAGCAGCTTGCCATTGTCGCGCGTCTCGATGGCGGCAATGCGATCCGCGTTCTCCGCGATCAGCTCAGCCAGCCGCACGAGCAGCTTGCCGCGCGCGGTGGGCGTGATCCCGGCCCACTCCTTCGACCGGAAAGCAGCCTTGGCGGAGGCTACGGCGGCATCCACCTCGGCCTGTCCATCGCGCGGAATCAGCGCCCAGGGCCTGCCGGTGAACGGATCATGGCTCTCGAATGTATCGGCTGTCGATTGCAACCGACCGCCGACCGTGTTCTGGAAACTGACCAGCGCCATATCGGTCCTCAACAGGTGGTAAAGCCCAGATGGGCGCGAAAGCGGTTCTTGACCTCGACCGCGTCGCGCGGCGGCAGCGAGCGCGGCAGGTTCTCGGCGGTGATTTTCAGCACGAAAAGGCGCGGACCGTCGGCCGGATGCCGAAGCTCTTCACACAGCGTGTCGACCTCCTCCAGCGTACGCAGCTCGGCGGTCTTCAAAAAACCGCAAGCGGCCGCGACCTTGTCGAAACCAATGCCCTTGCCGGTATGGCTGGACTGCATGCCGGTCTCGCCGAAATGCTGATTGTCGAGCACGATCAGGTCGAGATTTTTCGGCCGCGCCACCGAGATCGTCGCCAGCGAACCGAACGCCATGAGCTGTTCGCCATCTCCGGTGATCACCATGACCCGCTTCTGCGGCTGGGCCTGGGCAAGCCCCAGGCCGATCAGCGCAGCACCGCCCATGGCGCCCCACAGATAATAGTTGTCGTTGCGGTCACCGGCAGCATGCACGTCGTAGCTCGGCGAGCCGAGACCGGTCACGACCAGGGCTCCGTCGCGGGCGTCAAGCAGCTTCTTCACCGCAACCCGGCGGTCCATCGTCGGTAAATTCATGTCGCTCACCACTTCTTCTTGCCGAGCAGCCGCTGCCCGATCAGCACGGCAATCTGCTGGTCGGCGTCGAAAGCCATCAAGGCTGCCTGCGCCACCGTCTCCACGAGATCGGGACCGGTCTCGGCGCGCAGCACCCTGAGGCCGATCGCCTTCAGCGAGGCCTCCGTCGCCTGCCCCATTGGCACCTGCCACGGATTGAACTCGGCCCACTCGCCTCGCATCGTCACCAGGACGAGCAGGGGAAAGCGCGCCTGCACGGGAAGCGACAGCATGTTGATGCAATTGCCGACGCCTGAGGATTGCATGAGCACGACGCTCCGCTTGCCGCCGAGCCAGGAGCCTGCGGCAATGGCGATGCCCTCCTCCTCCGTCGTCAGCACATTGGTGACAACCTCGGGATCCGTGCTGAAGCGCTCAATCAATGTGGTGTGGCCTGCGTCGGGCACGTAGGACATCTGGCTGATGCCGGCGGCCTTGAGCACGTCATAGACCGGATCCGGCCACTGCTTTTCAGACGCCGCCGGAGCGGCTGCAAGTGCTGCCGCTTGCGGATGTTTTGCTTCTATGCTCGCCGTCACCTTGGACCCCCGGGAATTTGGATTGGAACCAGGTTACCTCGGCTGTCCAATCTAATCTTCGTCCCTTTATTGTGATCAGATATAATGATATTCGATAGCTCATGGAGTTATCGCAGCTACGCACGCTCATCCACGTCGCCGAACTCGGCAGCCTCAGCAAGGCCGCCGACCGGCTGCACATTGCGCAGCCGGCGCTCAGCCGGCAGGTGCGCATGCTGGAGGAGGAATTGGGCTTTGCCCTTTTCCTGCGCCATGGACGCGGCATGGTGCTGTCTGAGCAGGGCAAGGAGGTGCTGGCGCACGCCATGCGCGTGATGGCCGAGATCGACGAGATCCGCGCCACGGCCACGCCCGCCGATGCGCCGCTAACCGGCGAAGTGGCCATCGGCCTGCCGCCCACCGTTGCCGACATTATTTCGCTACCGCTGGCGGCCGCCTTCGGCAAGGCCCATCCCAAGGCCAAGCTCAGGCTTGTCAGTGCCTACACCGGCTATCTGCTGGACTGGATGCACCGCGGCGAGGTGGACGTTGCGGTGCTCTACGACCCGCGCATGGCGCGTTCGCTGCGCTCGCGCCCGCTGCTCCTGGAAAACCTGTTCCTGATCGGACCGCCGGACGCGGGTTTTTCAACCGTGCGCGCCGTATCGTTCGCCTCGCTCGCGGGCAAGCGCCTGCTGCTGCCCAGCATCAAGCACGGGTTGCGCATCATCGTCGAACGCTGCGCCACGGATGCCGGCATCACGCTCGATGTCGGCATCGAAGCGGACTCATACTCCGCGCTGAAGGACCTAGTGCGCAACGGCCATGGCTGGACGATCCTGCCGCTCGCTCCTATCCATGCCGACGTGACCGCCGGGCTGCTCACCGCCGCGCCGTTGATCGATCCGGTGCCCGTGCGCCGCCTGATCCTTGCATACCCGGCGGACCGGCCTGCCTCGCGGCTGGCGCGGTTTGCCGGACAAGCGATCGAGGACATCGCCAAGGATCTTGTCGGGCGGGCCGTCTGGGTTGGCCAGCTTCTCGGTCCTCCGCCATAAGCATTTGAATTTCGTTATATCTGCTCACGCCTGCCTTGCATTGCGGATAGGGCGTCGAGGCGCGATAGTGAGGCCTGCAGCAAGACGAAAAGCCGGACAAACCTCATGGAACACTACCAGGACATTCGCGATGCCGTCGCCAGGTTGTGCGCGCGCTTTCCCGGAGAATACTGGCGCGCACTCGACAGGGACATGACCTACCCCGGTGAATTCGTCGCAGCGCTGACGCAGGCCGGTTGGCTCTCGATCCTGATCCCGGAGGCCTATGATGGCTCGGGCTTGCCGCTTTCGGCCGCCGCTGCCGTGCTGGAGGAAATCCAGCGCGCCGGCTGCAATGGTGGCGCCTGCCATGCCCAGATGTACACGATGGGCACGCTTGTTCGCCACGGCTCGGAAGCCCAGAAGCAGCGATATCTGCCGAAGGTCGCCACAGGAGAATTGCGCCTGCAGGCCTTCGGCGTCACGGAACCGAGCAGCGGCACCGACACCGGCGCGCTCAAGACTACTGCTCGCCTCGACGGCGATCATTTCGTGGTCAAGGGCCAGAAGATCTGGACCAGCCGTGCCGAGCATTCCGATCTGATGCTGCTGCTGGCGCGGACCACGCCGCTGAAGGACGGCATGAAAAAGACCGACGGCCTCTCCGTCCTCATCGTCGACATGCGCGAAGCCGTCGGCAACGGCCTCACAATCCGGCCGATCCGCACCATGATGAACCATGCCACCACGGAAGTCTTCTTCGACGATCTGCGCGTGCCGGTCGAAAACCTGATCGGCGAAGAGGGAAAGGGATTCCGCTACATCCTCTCGGGCATGAACGCCGAGCGTATCCTGATTGCCGCCGAGTGCATCGGCGATGCGAAATGGTTCATCGAAAAGGCCAGCACCTACGCAAAGGAGCGGCATGTGTTTGGCCGGGCAATCGGCCAGAACCAGGGCATCCAGTTCCCGATCGCAAGGGCCTACGCCAACATGCGCGCAGCTGAATTGATGGTGCGCCAGGCGCTGAGCCTCTACGAGGCCGGCAAGAACCCCGGCGCTGAAGCCAACATGGCCAAGATGCTGGCGGCCGACGCTTCGAACGAAGCCGCCAATGTCTGCATCCAGACTTATGGCGGGTTCGGTTTCGCTGAAGAATACGATGTCGAGCGCAAGTTCCGCGAGACGCGTCTCTATCAGGTCGCGCCGATCTCGACCAACCTCATCCTGTCATACCTTTCCGAGCACGTGCTTGGACTGCCGCGTTCCTACTAGGAGTCGTCCGTGAACGTCCTCATCGTCTACGCCCACCCGGAAGCAAAATCCTTCAACGGCGCCATGAAGGATCTCGCCGTGGAAACCCTGACCCGCGCCGGCCACGACGTGGTTGTCAGCGACCTCTATGCGATGGGCTTCAATCCTGTCGCAGGGCCGGGCGACATATCGGGCGAGCGCAACGATCCAGACTTCTTCAGCCTGCCGCGCGAGCAGACCGCCGCCTACGAGGCCGACGCACTCGCGGCCGACATAAACGCCGAGGTCGAAAAGGTGAAGCGGGCGGATTTCGTGCTGTTCCAGTTCCCGGTCTGGTGGTTCGGAATGCCTGCAATGCTCAAGGGCTGGGCCGATCGCGTCTTCGCGCGCGGTTTCGCCTATATGCCGGGCCGCAAATACGACACCGGCATGTTCAGGGGAAAGCTCGCCATGGTGGCCGCCACCACGGGCACGTCGGCCGACACCTACGCGCCCGATGGCATCGACGGCGACATCCTCACGGTGCTGTGGCCGATCCACAATGGTCTGCTGCGCTATTCAGGCTTCGACGTGCTGCCGCCCTTTGTCGCCTATATGCCGGGCCGTATCGGTGATGACGGCCGCAAGGCCTACCTGGAAGCCTACCGCAAGAGGTTCGAAGACATCGACGGCACGCCGCGACTGTTCTTCCACGCCGCCGAGGATTACGGCAAGGACGAGCGGCTGAAGCCCGGCGTGCTCGCTCGTTCCGGGGTGCAGCGCAATGTCTGACAGCGCCCGCCCGCTGGAGGGCCTGTTTGTCGTTTCGATCGAGCAGGCTGTCGCCGCTCCGCTTTGCACGGTCCGCCTTGCCGACGCCGGCGCGCGCGTCGTGAAGATCGAGCGCCCGGAAGGCGAAACCGCGCGTCACTACGATTCCGCAGTGGAGGGCATGTCGGCTTACTTCGTCTGGCTCAACCGCGGCAAGGAGAGCGCGGTGCTCGACCTGAAGACCGAGCACGACCTGGCTCTCCTGCGCCGGATGGTCGCGCGCGCCGACGTCCTCGTGCAGAATCTCGTGCCGGGCGCCATCGACAGGCTCGGCCTCTCGGCCGATACAATTGCGAAAGAGTTTCCTCGGCTGATAGCCATCAACATCGTCGGCTACGGGCAGGACACGCCCTACGCGGCCATGCGCGCCTACGACATGCTGGTGCAGGCCGAAAGCGGCATCTGCGCCGTTACCGGCACACCGGACACGCCGAGCAAGGTCGGGGTTTCCGCCGCCGACATCGCCACCGGCATGAATGCCCATGCAGCGATACTCGAAGCCTTGTTGGCGCGCCAGAAGACTGGGCGCGGTCGCATTGTCGAGATTGCCATGTTCGACGCCATGGCCGATTGGATGACCGTGCCGCTGCTGCACTACGAATATGCGGGCCGTGAGACCCAGAGATATGGCCTGGCGCACGCTTCGATCTACCCCTATCGACCCTATGCCTGTCGGGATGGCAGCGTGGTCGTGTCCATCCAGCAGAACAATGAATGGAAGCGCTTCTGCACGCTCGTGCTGCAAAGGCAGGATTTGTTCGCCGACGAACGCTTCGCCACCAATACCTGGCGGGTTGCCAACCGCACGGCGCTCGACGCCGTGATCGAACCGATCTTCGCGGCAATCGACTGCGACGAGGCCATAGACCGTCTCGACGAGGCGCAGATCGCCTGGGGCCGGGTGAGTGCAATGCGCGACCTGCCGCACCACAAGGCCCTCCGCCGGACGGAGGTGGCACTGCCGGACGGCAAGCGCATCGCAGTACCCATGCCTGCAGGGCGGCCGGAGGGATTTGCAACGGTTCCCAGCGTCCCCGCGCTTGGAGCCGATACGGACCGGATCCGGTCCGAATTCGCCCCCTGACGAGGACCTCATGAGCCTGGACACAAGCACGCTGCAGGAATGGGTTGGACGCACGCACGAGGTCGAGGATGTTGTGACCCCGCGCCTGCTGGCCAGCTTTGGCGCCACGCTTGGGGACCACGCGGCGCAGACTGCCGAGGGCGCGGCCGCGCCCGGACTGCACTGGTGCCTGACACCCGACATTGCCGAAATGCGAGAACTCGGACCTGACGGGCACCCGGCCAAAGGCGGCTTCCTGCCGCCGGTGTCGCTTCCACGCCGCATGTGGGCTGCCAGCGATGTGCGTTTCATGGCGCCGATCCGCTCTGGCGACCGCATCCGCCGCAACTCGACATTGACCGCCATAGAGGAGAAACAGGGCCGCACCGGCCCGCTCACCTTCGTCGCGGTCCGGCACGACATCGCCAACGATTCCGGTCCGGTCATCGAGGAGGACCAGACCATCGTCTATCGCGGCGCCGAAGCCGCTGCTGCGCCCCCTGCCCCGCCGGCCAATTCGCCCCTGGCCGCATCGCACGAGCGCACGATCAACGTCGATCCCGTGCTGCTCTTTCGATATTCCGCGCTGACGTTCAACGGGCACCGCATCCACTATGACGCGCCCTACGCCACGACGGTCGAGCACTATTCCGGGCTCGTCATCCATGGCCCGTTGCAGGCGACGCTGCTGATGAACTTCGCCACCGCCATTGCCGGCACGTCGCCGCGCCGCTTCTCATTCCGCGGCGTCCATCCGGCGAGCGGCCCACAGAGCCTGGTCCTGAGTGCAACAGCCCGAGACAAGGACGGCATGGCGTTGGAGGTGCGGTCGGCGGACGGGCATGTAACGGTGAAGGCCACGGCGCAATGGTGAGCTTCGTCACGCCTGTCGTACCGCTTTTCGTGCCGGGCTCGCGGCCGGAACGGTTTGCCAAGGCCGACGGCAGCGGCGCGGACGCAGTCATTCTCGACCTCGAGGATGCCGTAGCCCCTTGCGACAAGGACCGCGCTCGCGAAGCGATTCTCGCCAATGCGGCCACGCTGAAATCCGCCGTTGTGGTCCGCATCAACGCCGCGGGAACACCCTGGCACGAAGCGGACATCGACGCCGTGCGGCGCCTCGACGGCGTCTCCATCATGCTGCCCAAGGCCGAACGTCCGGAGGACATTGCCGATATGGCCAAGCACATGGCACGCAGCGTTTCCGTCATCGCGCTGGTCGAGAGCGCCGTCGGCCTCGCCAACCTGCCGGACATATTGGCCACGCCCGGCGTCGTTGCCGTCGCCTTCGGCTCGGTCGACTTCTCGCTCGATCTCGGTTGCGCGCATGATCGGCTGATCCTGCTTGCGGCTCGCAGCGAAATCGTCTGGCGCTCGCGCGCCGCTGGCCGGGCCGCGCCGATCGACGGCGCAACGACCGACCTGAGCAATCCTGAAATCACGGAGGATGACGCCCGCCACGCCATGAAGATGGGTTTTGGCGGCAAGATGGCCATCCATCCGAGGCAGATCGAGCCGATTCGCAATGGCTTTCGCCCGAGCGAAAATGACATCACATGGGCACGCGACATCATTGGCGCGGCCTCATCAGGCGAAGCCAGCCAGGTGAACGGCGAGATGGTGGATCGGCCGGTCATCGAACGTGCAAGGCAGGTCCTGCGCCGGGCCGCTTTGGTCTAAAGGGCATGCCAGAGGAGGAGCAACAGATGAGCACGGACACCGCCGATTGGCCGACCGCCAGGCTCTGCTCGTTCATCGCCGAACTCGACTTCGAACAGATCCCGCCGCGCGTCGTTCATTTCGCGAAAGGACTGATGATCGACTGGCTCGGCTCGGCGCTGGCCGGCAAGGGTGCGCACCAGGTCGAGATCATCGACGGCTTTGCGCGTGCCATGGGGCCGGCGGACGGCCCAAGCACCATCATCCCGACGCGGCGGCGCACAAGCCCCTATTTCGCGGCGATGGTCAATGCGGCGGCCTCCCATATCGTGGAACAGGACGACGTTCACAACGGCTCGGTCTTTCACCCGGCGGCCGTGATCTTTCCGGCGGTCCTGGCGGTTGCCGAGGCTGAGGGGAAGACCGGCCGCGACGTCCTGACTGCCTGCATCGCCGGCTATGAAGTGGGCATCCGCGTAGGAGAATTCCTCGGACGCTCGCACTACGAGATATTCCACACCACCGGCACCGCTGGCGCTGTCGCCGCGGCCGCGGCGGTCGGCAGATTGATCGGACTGGACGCAGCCGGTCTCAACCATGCTCTCGGCTCCGCCGGCACCCAGGCGGCAGGGCTCTGGGAATTCTTGCGCGATGCCGCCGATTCCAAGCAGCTTCATACGGCGCGAGCCGCCGCCAACGGCCTGTTTTCTGCCTATCTGGCACGCGATGGCTTCAAGGGGGCCGCGCAGATCCTCGAAGGGAAAAAGGGCATGGCTTCAGGCATGTCCAGCGACGCCGATCCGGCCCGCCTGACGGACGGCCTCGGCAGCCGTTGGGCAACCGAGGAGACCTCCTTCAAATGGCACGCCGCCTGCCGGCACACCCATCCGGCCGCTGATGCGCTGCAGCTTCTCATGCGCCGCGAGGGGCTCGGTCCGGACGACATCGCTGATGTGGTAACCCATGTCCATCAGGGAGCCATCGATGTCCTGGGCGCGGTGGTCATTCCACAAACCGTCCACCAGGCGAAGTTCTCCATGGGCACAGTGTTGGGCCTCATCGCCGTCCATGGCGTCGCCGATCTCGACGCGTTCGAACACCAAGCACTTGCCGACACGCGCGTCGCCCGTTTCCGCGCCAAGGTGCGGATGGAGTTCGACGCCGAGATCGACAGACTTTATCCCAAGCAATGGGTCGGCAAGGTGAGCGTCATGACCATTGACGGCCGCAAACTCGATACCCGCGTCGACGAGCCCAAGGGAGACCCCGGCAACACGCTTGCGAAACAGGAACTGGAAGCCAAGGCGATACGCCTTGCCGAATTCCGAGGCGGCGCCACCGCCGACGAGATGCGCGCGTGTATAGCCCGCATCTGGAGACTCGATCAGCCCGGAAGCACGGCGCATATATTTGCAAAGCCGTAGTCCGCTATGGCGCCGAACGCTCGAGCTCGTTCAAACCCTCCCATTTCATACGTCGTTGCCGCCGATCGCCGCATGGATCGCTGAGCGGCTGTTCCGACACCGGAATTTCCGTATTGCGTGTCACATGTGTTTCAGTGAGAAGGAGATTGAGAGCGCAGGCTCAAAATATTTTCCTTCGAACGCCAGGAGATTGGCCGAGTCTGATGAATCAACCCATGAGAGATTTGGCGTAAACTACTATTGATAATGGTGGGCCCGGAGGGCATATTAAAATCCTTCGTTTTGTTGAGTTTTTCGTGGGCCAGAATCTGAAAGCTTCCCGTATCGTTTCGTATGCTCCCGCGACCCCAAACTGCCGACCATAGCTGACCTCGTTTTACGAACGTTGGGAGCAGGGTCCAGAACGGCGGAAATGGGGCCGGAACCTGACTGGCAGCTTCGCGAC
The DNA here is from genome assembly GCF_040322475.1 of Mesorhizobium sp. M0140. Taxonomy (NCBI): domain Bacteria; kingdom Pseudomonadati; phylum Pseudomonadota; class Alphaproteobacteria; order Hyphomicrobiales; family Phyllobacteriaceae; genus Mesorhizobium; species Mesorhizobium sp. M0140. Next base: position 18,232 of record NZ_JAMYTM010000022.1, read on the forward strand.
TTCGGGATGGCCCTAGCGGACGTAGTCTGGAATGTCCCATCGGAGACTCGACGACGTCGCTAGGCGAGAAGCGCCGAAACGCTTGTCCAATTATCCCCGGTTATCCCCGGCCCGTTCCGCTTCGATCGCCTCATCAGGAGGCCTCTGGTCGCGCACCAACTTGACGATCTGTTAGCCATGGCAATTGTCGACTAGTATACTTAGCTGGAGTGTTCATGCTGAGGTTCTTGTCAGCGCGCCGCAGTCGCTAGAAATCCGGCCGGGCGCCATGCCACAGCCCGGCGCCAGCGAAGTGGTCGTTCACGTCAGCCGTGCCGGCATCTGTGGCTCCGACATTCACATCCTGCATGGCTCCAATCCGTTCGCCGTTCTATCCGCGCGTCATCGGCCATGAGTTCGCGGGCACCGTCACCGCGCTCGGACGCCATGTGACCGGCGTTGCCGTGGGAGGAGGCCGCGCGGTGGTCGACCCCGTGGTGTCGTGCGGCCACTGCTATCCCTGCCGGATCGGCCGTTCCAATGTCTGCGCCAACCTCGAAGTGATCGGCGTCCATCGCGACGGCGGTTTCCGTAACTTCGTCGCCGTCCCGGCGCATAATGCCATTCCAATTCCGGCCGACATGCCGTTCAGTCTGGCGGCGCTGGCCGAACCGATTTCGATTGCCGCCAACGTCCTCGACCGCACCGGCTGTGGCTCTGATGATACCCTGCTGATCAGGGTGCCGGAACCGTCGGCGTCACGGTGCTGCAGGTTGGCAAAATGCATGGTGCCCGCTGCATCTGGCCGACATCGATGAAGCTCGCCTCGAGCGGGCGCTACGCTTCGGTGCGGACCGGGTGATCCACTCCGTGCGCGATCCCGTGCCGGCCGCGGTGCGCACGGAGAATGACGGTCTTGGCCCGACAATGGTCATCGACGGCGCCGGCATTCCCGCACTTCTTGACGAGGCCTGCCGCTTGGCCAGTCCGGCGGGCCGCATCGACCTGCTCGGCTTTTCGAATGCCCCGTCCAACCTCAGCCAACAGAAAGTGGTGCGCAAGGAACTGACCATCGTCGGCTCGCGCCTGAATCGCCGGCTGTTGCCACGCGTCGTCGAATGGCTGGCCGACAAGCGGCTCGATCCGCAAGGCATGATCAAGTAGCCTATAACTCATTGAAATTGCACTAAAATATCCGAAAATTCCAAAAGGGACCGACACTAGAGCCGTCAAAAAATTACGCTTTTGGTTTTAAAGGGAATTCGCCGCAAAGAATTTTCGAGGGTTCACCAACTATCGGGACCAATCGGGCGATTTTTGTACCTCACGACGTTCGACGGCCTGCCCAAGCCGTTTAAAGAAGTGCCGTCACCGCTCCAATAAGGCATTGGCATGGGCCATAACGATCGACAAGCAACCGGTGTCGCACACACCCTGCAGTTGGTGGTGTGTTGCGACCGCGCTGGCATCCACTCGATTCTTGCTGAAATTCCGGCTAGCTTGGCGACAGATGGCTCAATTTCTGGTCGGTGAATCACAATGAGACCGCCCGTCAAGAGAATAATGGGCGGCACCTTTGGTCCCGAGGCGAGTGCAATGGCGCACGAATGAATTCTACAACAATGCGCCGTGCGACGCCAGCGACCTTGCCCTTTCGTATGCGATCAAGCAATTGGCTATATGGGCAAGATAGGGGAATTTCACCTTTACCAGTCCGGATCGGAATCAAAAGGGATGATTTCTGCCGATTTTTTTGACATCGCTTTCCTCCTCGATCCATCCCACAATACAACAGGAAGTCTCTGCTCACACCCGCGCGGCGATATCCGCCACCCATCTAGTTCCGGACTCGCGATCAGAAAGCATATCTGAACGGCATTCCATAGAAGCAATATAAATTGAAAATTGCGGCCAAACCCAGGATGGTTTCGAAGCCGGCGGGCCACTCACGGTCTCAAGGCGAGAATTTAAGAGACGTTCAAGAATGACCCAGCACGCAGAAAACGCTCGAATTCTCATGTACAGCCACGACACGTTCGGGCTCGGCCACTTGCAGCGCTGCCGGACTATCGCGCATTCGCTGGTCGAGGATTTCCGTGGGCTTCAGGTGCTTATCATTTCGGGTGCGACTATCGCCGGCGCCTTCGACTACCGCGCCCGTGTCGACTTCGTGAAGATCCCCAGCGTCATCAAGTTGCGCAACGGCGAATACACCTCGTTGGAAAAGGACATCGATCTGCATGAGACGCTAAGGATGCGTCAGTCGATCATTCGCCACACAGCCGAGACCTTCCGGCCGGATATCTTCATCGTCGACAAGGAACCGCTCGGCCTGCGCGGTGAGATTGAGGACACGCTGTCCTACCTCAAGACGCGGGGCACCACGCTGGTGCTTGGCCTGCGCGAGGTGATGGATGCACCGCATCTGCTCGAAGCAGAGTGGGCGCGCAGGGATGTGATGCGCAAGATAGGCCTGTTCTACGACAAGGTCTGGGCCTATGGGCCGCCGGATTTCTACGATCCATTGACCGGCTTGGATGTGCCGCCGGCTGTCAGGGCAAAAATGAGATTCGTCGGTTTCCTGCAACGGAGCCTGCAGCGGAACCAGTTGCCCGGCCACCGGCCAGAGGGCGACTATATCCTGGTTACCACCGGTGGCGGCGGCGACGGCGCCGAATTGATTCACGACGTCATCGATGCTTATCAGCACGATCCGAAATTGCAGCACAAGGCGCTGATCGTGCTTGGGCCTTACATGCCGGCTCGCAAGCGCAACAAGTTGCTGAAGAAGGGGGCCACGATCCCCTACATCAAGATTATCGAGTTCGACAACCGCATGGAAGACCTGATTGCCGGCGCCAAGGCGGTAGTGGCGATGGGCGGTTACAATACTTATTGCGAGATACTATCTTTCGACAAGCCGGCGCTCATCGTGCCGCGCATCGAACCCCGCCAGGAACAACTGATCCGCGCGCGGCGCGCAGCCGAACTGGGCCTCGTCGAAATGCTTTTGCCGGAGGAAGCCAAGGACTCGCAGCGATTTGCCGATGCACTGGTGGCGCTGCCGAATCGGCCTCGTCCATCCCAGAGTAATCCACATCTGACCCTGGAAGGGCTCCCTCATATTTCCGAAATCGTCGCGGAATTGCTCGACCGGCAGGCTGGCCCTCACCTTTCGGTTATTGAAGGCATGAACTGAGTTGCAACATCGCAAGATCGTCGTGGTTCTGAAGGGTTATCCGCGCCTGTCGGAAACCTTCATCGCGCAGGAACTGCTCGGACTGGAGCGTGCGGGGTTCGATCTGATACTCGTTGCGCTCAGGCGGCCGACCGACGCAAAACGCCACCCCGTGCATGACGAGATCAAAGCGCCCGTCCATTATCTGCCGGAATATCTGCATGAAGAGCCGCTGCGCGTGGTTCGCTCGCTTTCTGCTTGTTTGCTGCGGCCGGGCTTCTGGCGTGCACTGGGATCGCTGGCCGTCGATATGCCGCGCGACTTTACGCGCAATCGCGCGCGCCGTTTCGGGCAAGCGCTCGTGCTAGCGGCCGAATGGCCCGAAGACGCGGTATGGCTGCATGCGCATTTCGCCCACACGCCGGCATCGGTGACGCGCTATGCCAGCCAGCTTCTTGGTCTGCCCTGGAGCTGCTCGGCCCATGCCAAGGACATCTGGACTTCGGCGGATTGGGATCTGGCCAGCAAGCTTTCCTCGGCGCGCTGGACGGTAACTTGCACGAAAACCGGCTTCGACCGTCTGAAAAAACTCGCCGACGGCAACTCGTCAGTGCATTTGAGCTATCATGGGCTCGACCTTGATCGCTTCGGCATTTTCGGCGAGGCACGAAAACAGCATGACGGCTCGGTGCCGGACGAACCGGTTATCGTTCTGAGTGTCGGGCGCGCCGTTGCAAAGAAAGGTTACGACACCTTGCTGGAGGCCCTTGCCCTCTTGCCCGGTGATTTAGCGTGGCGTTTCGAGCATATTGGCGGCGGCGAGGAACTGGAACGGCTCAAGGCGTTGGCGCAAAAGCTCGGACTGGATGGTCGCATCTCTTGGAAAGGCGCGCTCGCGCAGGAAGAGGTGCTTGAGCACTACCGCCGCGCCGATATCTTCGCCCTGGCCTGCAGGATCACCGCAAATGGTGACCGCGATGGTCTGCCGAATGTTCTGGTGGAGGCGGCCAGCCAGCGGCTTGCCTGCGTGTCGACCGATATTTCCGGCGTGCCGGAGCTTTTATCGCCGGATGAAACCGGGCTGCTGGTTCCGACGGAAAACCCAATTGCCCTGGCACAGGCGCTGGAGCGGCTGATCCGTGATCCCGTGCTGCGTGCCCGCCTCGGCGACACCGCAGAGGCGCGCGTGCGCGGCAATTTCGATCACATAGCAAGCATTGGACAGCTCAAGGAGCTGTTCGAACGGGAGTGGCGGGCCGCCGAATGAAGCGGCTGCGCGCGTTCTTCTATGTCCAGCACCTGCTCGGCATCGGCCATCTCGCGCGCTCCAGCCGCGTCGCGGCGGCTCTGGTCGATGACGGGTTTGACGTAACCATCGTCACTGGCGGAGCGCCGGTCGCGGGGTTTCCGGGATTGGGGGCAATATCTGTAACCCTGCCATCTGTCACCTCCGGTGATGAAGGATTTTCCGGTCTTGTCGACCTGCAGGGCAAGCCCATCGACGATGATTTCAAGAAACGGCGTTCAGAGATGCTGCTGCAGGCATTCCGGGATTGCAGGCCTGATATCGTCATTGTCGAGGCGTTTCCATTTGGGCGCCGGCAGATGCGTTTCGAACTCTTGCCGCTGATCGAGGCCATCGACGCGGCGTCGCCCAGACCGCTGCTGGTGACGTCAGTCCGTGATATCCTTCAGGAGCGCGTCAAGCCGGGCCGAAACGAGGAAACGGTCGATCTCGTTAACAGGCATTTTGACCTTGTCATGGTCCATGGCGATCCGGCTTTCGCAACCATCGACAAGACATTTCCACTGGCGGGAGCGATCAGGGCCGAGGTTGCGTACACGGGGCTCGTTGCCGCGCCACCAGCGCCCGCGGCCTCCGAGCGTTTCGACGTTGTGGTGTCGGTTGGCGGCGGGGCCGCCGGAAAGAGCCTTGTCCGGTCCACCATCGCATTAGCGCGGAATGCCGACAACGCCTGGAAATGGTGTCTGATCACCGGCCCAAACCTGCCGAAGGACGAATTTGACGCGATTACACGCGATGCGACGCCGCGCCTGTCCATCTTCCGGTTTCGCGAGGATTTCGCCAGCTTGCTGACCGGCGCCCGCCTGTCGGTCTCGCAGGCGGGTTACAACACTGTCTGCGATGTCCTGCGCGCGCGCTGTCGCTCGCTGCTCGTTCCCTTTGCAGCCGGCGGGGAAACGGAACAGACGGTTCGAGCCCTTATGCTCGAAGAGCTCGGCCTTGCAACGGTGCGGATGGAAAAGGACCTGACGCCTGAGTGTCTGGCGCAAGCGATCGAACAGGCGCTTGCGGGACCGGCGCCAGCGGCGCATCGTCTCGATCTGGAAGGCGCCCGTCACTCTGCGCAAATCCTGCGCGAGCGGCAACGAACCTGGTCCTCGAAATCCTAACGCAGGTCGCATCTCGTTGGATTCGCGAAACGCGCTTCAAACAGTTCCAATCAGCATGAAGCGCGTATATTTTTTTGTCGGCAGTTCGCCGGAGAACCTGATCTCCCGTAGCGCCGCCATTGCTTCGAAGGCTGCAAGCGAAGCCACGCAGTTGATGTGCGTCGGCTCGCTGAAGTAATCGTTCGATTGCAGCAGCACATTCGTGCCCCGCGGAAGCAGGGCCAGCCAGGCACCCAGCTCGGCTATGTGTTCGCAGCTCGTATTGACCACTAGGTCGGGCCGCCCGGCGGCATAGTCGAGTGCGTACATATCTTCCGTCAGCGCCCGGAAGCGGTCGCCGGCTTCCCGGTTGAGGGTCCGGGCGACCGGCCCGACTTCCGGATCGATGTCGATGCTGTCGATCGCCGCAATGTCGAAACGGGCGTCGTTGAAAAGCATTGCCGGCAATACGCCGTACCATCCACCCAGCACCCATATACGCCCGAACCGGCCGCCGCAGCTTCCAAACAGCTCGTCGAGCGCCCACATCTTGCAAGCGACCTGCTTGTGGTTGAAGGCGTTGGCGATGTCGGCCGTCGGATGCTTGGCGATGACGCGCGCCAGCCCGGCGACGAGAGGGTGGTCGACATAGGCGGCAATTCCCCGGGCGAGATCCAAGGCTTGTTCGTGCCCGCCGGCATTGCGTGCTTGTGTGACATCCATCATATTCGTCCTCTATGTTGGGATTTCGGGCGACACAACGCAATATTGCCTCACGCGAGCCTGTTCGACTTGCGGATAAGACGATGCCGCCAGCCGTTTCGCCGTTGCACGGTGGCGAAGGGGGCCGATTGCGTCTGTCCCGACCAGCGGCGTCCATCCGCGAAGACATTGCCGATACATCGTTTGCCAGCAGGTGCTTTCACCGCCTGCATCCTCCAAACTGACAGTCGCATATGGAACCCAGCCTAGCCCGCTATATCTGGACGCACACCCGGAAGCAGCAGATCTGGATATTGATGATCGTCCTGCTTTCGATGATCCCATATTTCATGTCCTTCGACCTGCCGAAGCTGATCGTCAACGGCCCGATCCAGGGGAAGGGGTTCGAGCAACCCGGCACGACCCTGCCCTTCATGAGATTGCACTATAACCTGCCGTTCATTGGCGAGGTCCAGTTCTTCTCCGGTTTTCAGCTTGACCGCAAGGAGACGCTGCTTGCCCTGAGCCTTGTGTTCCTCTTGCTGGTCGTCATCAACGGCCTGTTCAAACTCTACATCAACACCTACAAGGGCCGCCTCGGCGAACGCATGCTGCGGCGTATTCGCTTCGATCTGATCGATCGTGTGCTGCGGTTTCCGCCGATTTACTTCAAGCGGGTGAAATCCGCCGAAGTGGCGACCATGGTGAAGGATGAGGTGGAGCCGCTGGGCGGCTTTATCGGCGATGCCTTCCTGCAGCCGGTGCTGCTCGGCGGCCAGGCGCTGACGGCCATGCTGTTCATCATGGTCCAGAACGTCTGGCTCGGAATGATAGCGGTGGTGATCGTGATCATCCAGATCGTACTCATCCCGCGGATGCGGCGGCGGCTGCTCGTGCTTGGGCGCCAACGGCAGTTGACGGCGCGCGCGCTTTCTGGCCGGGTTGGCGAAATCGTTGACGGCATCGGCGCGGTTCACGTCCACGATACGTCGAACTACGAGCGCGCCGACATAGCTGCTAGGCTAGGGCTCATCTTCAAGATCCGCTTCGATCTTTACCAATGGAAATTCATGGTAAAGTTCCTCAACAATTTTCTCGCACAGCTCACGCCCTTTCTGTTCTACATGATCGGCGGGTATCTGGTCATCGGGGGCCGGCTGGACGTCGGCCAACTCGTGGCGGTGATCGGAGCCTACAAGGACCTGCCCGGACCGATGAAGGAACTGATCGACTGGGATCAGGATCGGCAGGATGTCCAGGTCAAATATCAGCAGGTCGTTGAACAGTTCACCGTCGAGGATATCATTGCGCCGGGAATCGCGGCACTGACGATCGACGATCGCGGTCCGATGACAAACCCGCTGTCGGCGGTCGGTCTCTCCATGGCAGACGATGGCGGTGCAATGCTCCTCAACCGTGTCTCCATGCAGGTCAAGCCGGCTGAGACGGTGGCGCTGGTCAGCACCCCGACAGGCGGAGCGGAGGCGCTAGCAGAAGCCTTCGCGCGTCTGAACTGGCCAGAGAGTGGAAAGGTCGCTTCGGGCGCCGATGACCTGCTTGAACTCCCCGAAGCCGTGACCGGCCGGCGCATGTCTTACGCCTCGTCGGATGTTTTCCTGTTCCAAGCAAGCCTGCGCGATAACCTGCTCTACGGGTTGAAGCATGCACCGCTGACATCGGTGACTTATGACGGCGCCGCGGCAGACCAGCAGCGCTGGAACATGGACGAGGCGCGCCGGTCGGGCAATCCGGATTTCGACGTCCATAGCGACTGGATCGACTATGCTTCCGCCGGTGCTACCGGCCCGCACGACCTCTTTGAAGCGGTGCGCCGGGTGCTCGACGCGGTTCTTCTGTCGCGCGACATACTGGATCTTGGCTTGCGCTCTTCGGCCGACCTCACGCGTCACACGAAGCTCGCCGGGCGGATCGTCGAACTGCGTGCAGCGCTGCGAACCCGGCTGGAACAGGAAGGGCTGCGCGAACTGGTGGTTCCTTTCGAGCCGGGCGCTTACAACACGGAAGCGACGATCGGCCAGAACTTGCTTTTCGGCGCCGCCGCCGGCCCCGAACTGGCCGACAAGGCTCTGGCGGCCAATCCCTACTTTGCTTCCGTGCTGAAGCAGGCCGGCCTCGACAGCACGCTCTACGAGATGGGCATGGAGATCGCCGAACAGGCCATCGAGCTGTTTGCCGACCTGCCGCCAGATCACCAGTTCTTCCAGCAGCTCGCCTTCATGAGCGCCGAGGAGATCCCCGCCTACGAGACCTTGCTGCAGCGGCTCAAGAACCGCCCCTACGAGGCGGTTTCGGAGGCCGACCGCGCCATGATCATCACCTTGAGCTTTGCCTATATCGAGCCCCGGCACCGCTTCGGCCTGCTGACCGACGAGTTGATGAGCAAGATCGTCGCCGCACGCAACCAGTTCTATGAAAACCTGCCGCCCGAACTGCACAACGCGATCGAACGGTATGATCCTGCCAAATACATTGCCGCGGCCACCGTCATGGACAATGTCCTATTCGGCCGTGTGGGAAACAACCATCCCGACGCCCCGGACCGCATACGCTCCATCGTCTATGACATTCTTGACGAGCTGGGGCTCTATGCCGAGCTTCTGGATGTCGGCCTGGACTTCAACGTCGGCGCCGGTGGAAGGCGGCTGACCGGCGGACAGCGACAGAAGCTCGATGTTGCCCGGGCTCTGCTCAAGCGTCCCGATTTTCTCATTCTCAACCGGCCGCTGTCGGCGCTCGACCAGCGCATTCAGGACAAGGTGCTGCGAAACGTGCTCGAGGAAGCCAGACGCGACGGCCATTCGCCGGCAATTGTGTGGGTCGTGACGAGTCCGGCAATGGCGATGATGTTCGATCGCGTTATCGTCTTTGACTCGGGTCAATTGGTGGAAGACGGTACACACGAGACACTTTTGGCAGAGAACGGTATCTTCAAGGAACTTCTGTCATAGTCTGGCAGACGCGAATTTAGGAAGGTTTGCGACAATGCTGCTCAAGGATGAAGTTGGAATGCTGCAACGCGTTCCCTTGTTCTCTGGCATTGAGCCGGCAAAGCTCAAGCTGCTCGCGTTCACATCCGATCGCGTGAATTACAGCGCCGGCCAGATTCTTTTCCGGCAGGGCGACGAGGCAGACGCTGCCTATGTCATCCTTTCAGGCAGGGCGGATATTCTGGTCGATTCCGACAGCGGGCCGATGAAAGTTGCCGAACTGCTGCCAAATTCGATTGTCGGCGAGATCGCCATATTGTGCAACAGCTCCCGCACTGCCACCGTCAGCGCGGCAAGTGATCTGGAGGCCTTGAGAATCCGCAAGGATCATTTCCTGAGGCTTATGAAGGAGTTCCCGGAAATGACCATCGAGATATTGCGGGTTCTTGCCGATCGGCTAAGCCATACGACCGCGGATCTGATCGACGCACGAAGCGCCTAGAGCTATGATGGGCGAAAGGTAGCATGGACGACGATTTTTTCCTGGTCAGATTTTGGGGCGTGCGCGGCAGCATTGCTGTATCCGGGCCAGAATTCGCTCGCTATGGCGGCAACACAATCTGCATTGAGATGCGATGCGGCAAGCATACGCTTCTGTTCGACGCAGGCTCTGGCCTGCGGCCTGCCGGCAAGGCGCTTCAGGCGTCGGATGTGACCGATTTCGACCTGCTTTTCACCCATTGCCATTACGATCACATCATCGGGCTGCCGGCTTTTGCGCCTATCTTCGACCCGAGCGTCAAGCTTACGCTTTGGTCCGGGCATCTTGCAGGACGCATGACGACCCGGCAGATTATCGATGAGTTCATACGGCCGCCGTGGTTTCCGGTGAAAATGAACGTCTGCAAGGCAAATCTCGACTGCCGCGATTTCGTATCCGGAGACGTGCTTCGGCCGCGCGAAGGGGTGGTGGTTCGGACCGGCAGTCTCACCCATCCGGGAGGCTGCATAGGCTACCGGATCGAATGGGGCGGCCGCGTCGTGGCGGTGATCACCGACACCGAGCACGAGCCGGACAAACTCGATCAGTCGGTGCTCGACCTGATCGAAGATGCCGACCTCGTCATTTACGATTGCACCTACACCGAGAAGGAAATGGAACGCCGCCGCGGTAACGGTCACTCGACATGGCAACAGGGCGTCAAGCTCTGTGAGGCGGCCGGTGCACGGGCGCTTGCGCTGTTTCACCACGATCCGACACGCACCGACGAGCAACTGGACGAGATGGAGAAGCTGGCCAAGGACAGGTTTGCCGGCGCTTTTGCCGCGCGGGATGGCCAGATGCTCAAATTCCCGGTCTCATCGCACAGAAAGCGCTGAGCTATTTTCCTTTACCCGCGTGGCGCCCGATCAATGTCCTGATCGGAAGCCATGCACAGGGTTCAGCCTGTGCGGTGACTGTCAACAATCGTTCGAGGAAAAGCCAGGCCGATTCATCATGTACAAGATGGTGGGTGAGCAGGCCGATCGGCTCGCCGTCGGATGCATGCTGCAAGTGTGCGATGATAGCCTGGACCAATACACCATGATCGCGGCAGCCGCGCGTGCCATGCCAATCCATGATGTCGACATTGCTGTTGATGACCGCCAATGAAGCCGGCTTCGGCGGCCCATAGACTGACAAGGCCGCAAAACCTATCGATCCAAGGTGGGATACCACGCCGGCGTCGATCCTGTTCCAGGGCGGCACCAGCATCGGAACGGCACGTGCGCCGTGCAGGCCGGTTACTCGCGACAGTCCGCGAGCCAGATCATCGAGCACCGCCTCGCGTGGCCGATGCGCGCCGAGCTCCTGCTTTTTCTGGTCCTCGGGCGCATGAGTCCGGTGCGCCCAGCCATGGATGGCGACCGTGGCATGCGGGGCCTCGTCGAGCCGGGCGACAAGCTTCGCGTCGGTCAGGGCCGGAATGACGGCCAGAGTGACCGGAACCGCGAATTCACCGGTGAGGTCGAGCAGCCGATCAAGCGCAGGCGTCGGATACACGGCGTCGTCGTCGCGCAGCCAGAACTCCGCCTTGCGGCCCGCCCGTTGCAGGCGCGCCAGCTCTTCCACCAAGGGCTGCCAGATCGGATCGGACGTCATGAGACCGGGACCTTCGCAATAAGTTCGGCCAGACGCGCAGCTGCGCCACCGAGGGAACGTTCTTCGAGAACGAAACGCCGGGCTTCCGCGGCCATGATGGTTCTTTCGTCGTCCCGGGCCAGAAGCCTTTCAATGGCGGAAGCGAACGCCGCGACATCGCCCGGCGGGGTGAGAAACCCGGTCTGGCCATCCCGCACGACCTCCGGCACGCCGGCGATGTCCTGAGCCACCACCGGAAGGCCGGCGGCCTGTGCTTCAAGATAGGCAACGCCGTAGGCCTCGCCATAACCCGGCCAGACATAGATTCCCCCGGTATAAAGGACATCCGGCACGGCGGCAGGCTCGATCGAGCCGATCCATTCGATACGATCGGCGGGCAAGCCGGCGAATTGCGCTTCGACCTCGTCGCGAGCTGGCCCGTCTCCGACGACCGACATGGTCCAGGGCATATGGCCGATCAAGCCGAGCGCTTGCGCCAGCATGCGATAGCTGCCCAGTTTGTCGCCCGGGCGCATCATGGCGACGGTAACGAGGCGCGTCGGACAACCCCGTGCCGGGATTTCCCGGAATGCCGATATGTCGATGAAGGGCGAAAGCATACCGAAAGCGGCCTTGGGAATAGCATCCGCCAGTCCCTGACGATCCCTTTGGGTGAAGCAGATGTTCAGAGCCGCTTGTTCGATGGCTCGCGCCACCAATGCTTGGCTATCGGCCCACAAGCCGGCATTGCGTCGCCTGGAATAGGAGGCTTCCGCTGTCACATAGGGGACAGCAAAGGCCGACGCCAGCTCCGGCCCGATCAAGTCGGGCGCCTTGTAATAGGGATGGTAGGTGAACCAGAGATCGGGCTTGCCGTCACGATCCCAAAGCTTGGTCAGCCGCGCGGCTTCCTCTGCGGCCTCGATCTTGAGTGCCTCGAAACTTTTCGACTCCGGCTGGCGTAGATAGAAGCGCAACTCAGATGCCAATTCGACGCTATGCCCTCCGTACTCCAGCGCTTTGACAAGCATCCGTGCCATCTGGCGGTCGCCGGAGACAACGGGATGATTGGGTGACTTCAGCGGCGCGTAGAAGGCAATTCGCATCGCGCGACCCTATCATCGGAAAGCCTGCGCAAGTCAATTTCCAAGCGTGATCGACTTCACCTTCAAGTCGTGGAATGTGCTATCTGATGGCCATGGAAACAGCTGTCGCGTCCGACCCTTTTGTCGCTTCTTTGCCGGTCTTCGCAAAGTTCGAAAGCGTTGCCGATATCGATAACTATCGGCCCCTCCCCGATGGCTGGGCGCTGGCCACTGCCGACATTGTCGGCTCGACCAAGGCGATCGAGGCGGGGCGCTATAAAACCGTCAATATGGCCGGCGCAAGCGTCATTTCGGCGCTGCTCAATGCGCTGGGTCGGCAAGATCTCCCCTTTGTCTTCGGCGGCGACGGCGCACTCGTGGCGTTTCCCGGCTCGGCGCTGGAGATCGCCCGCAACGCGCTGGCGGCCGTCCAAAGATGGGTGGCGGACGAACTGGGCCTGACCTTGCGCGCCGCGATCGTGCCGATAGGGGACATAAGGGCGCAGGGCCTCGACGTTCGCGTGGCGAGGTTCCAGGCCTCCGAAGCGGCCTTCTATGCCATGTTCGCCGGCGGTGGCGGCAGTTGGGCGGAAGCTGAGATGAAAGCGGGGCGCTACCGCATCGATCCTGCGCCGGTCGGCGCGCGGCCGGATCTGACCGGCCTTTCCTGCCGTTGGAACCCGATCGAAGCACGGCATGGCGAAATCGTCTCGATCATAGCCACACCGGGGGCGTCGCGCGACTTGCGCGGGTTTCAGTTTCTGGCTTCCGACATCATCGCCCTCGCCGGCAGGCAGGAGCGCGATGGCCACCCGGTGCCGGTGGACGGCCCGGGCTACAGTCTGCTGCCCGCCGGCCTGGATGTCGAGGCGCGGGCGATGGCCACGGCAGGATGGCGGTGGCGGTCGAAGCTGTGGATCGTGTTCCTGATGACGCTTACGGCTGTAACCGATCGATTTGGCTGGACGATTGGCCGTTTCGATCCGAAGGTCTACAAACGCGAGGTGGCCAGCAATTCGGATTTCCGAAAGTTCGACGACGGCTTGAAGATGACCATCGACGTTGACGCGGATGTGCTGCATCGGATCCAAGACCGGCTGAAGCAGGCGGAAGAGGCGGGCATCTGCAATTATGGCCTGCACCGCCAGAAGTCGGCCTTGATGACCTGCCTCGTCATCTCGCCGCTGCAGCGCGATCATGTTCATTTCATCGATGGCGCCGCCGGCGGCTACGCGATGGCTGCCGCAAGCCTGAAGGCGAAGGCGCCGGTCTGCTGACTGCTTGCGGAAATCGATTTCCGCAATATGCCCTCACTCATGGTTCTTGGCACCGGTGAGCCGCGCCATGGGAGCGGGTAGCCTGTCCGAATTGACGGGAAAGCAGATTTTTGGACGCCTAACGATCAACATATGACCGTCTTCTGAACCGGATTTCGAGGTGCGTCGCGCAAGTCGGCGTGATCGGACCGAGCTATGTCGGGTTGCCGCTGTCGGTTGCGATCGCACGCGCCGGGTTCCCGGTTTCCGGCTTCGACATCGAAGCCCGGAAGGTCGATGCCTGAGCAACGGCCAATCCTACTTGAGGCAGTGACGTCGACAGCCGTGCCGGCCGGGCGGTTCCGCACCACTGCGGATTTGCCGAACTAGCCGTCTGCGATGCCATCATAATCTGCGTTCCGACACCGCTGACGAAACACCGGGAGCCGGAGAGGATCCCCGAAGGATCCGATGCTGTCGTGTGGCAACCTACCACGACGCGATCGACTATCAGGCGATCGCTGATCACGCTCCTCTGGTCGTCGACACACGCAATGATTTTGGCCGCCTCGGGCTGGTCCAAGCGACAGTGGTGGTGAAGGCCCGACGATGTCTGAGACGGCGAATTCTTTGCCCGATGTCAGGATCGAGATTGCACTCCGCCGGAAGCCTCGCCACATAGGGTTCCAGGTGATAGATGCTGTTTACGCCTGCTTCCTTCCTGCAAGGAGTTATTTAGGAAATTCTTCGCCGGCTTTCGTCGCCGAAGCCGGCTTCACTGCCTTCACTTGTGTGGCGGATCAAAGGAGATGGCTCGTCTTCGACGGGTTTGAGATAGCATGAGCACAGCGCAAGCAGAAGTTTCCACCATTCTCATGGATAAAGTTGCCGACTGGCTGAGCCAATCGGCGCTGGCGGGCAACGACCTGGAAACATTGGTAAAGGGCTTTTGTGAACGGTTGGCTGCTGCCGGCCTGCCGCTGAAGCGGGTGCATTTGAGCTTTTCGATGCTTCATCCGCTCTATGACGCGCTTGGTTTTACCTGGCTTCGCGGCCAGGGCCTGGAAGTGGAAGGCTTCCGCAGTGAGAACGGCGTTCATTCCGACAGATTCCTGACCAGCCCATACTACCATCTGCTCAGCAACAAGCTCGACCACCTGCGGCGCCGGCTTGACCCCTCGGTGCGGTCGGAGTTTCCTGTTTTCGACGACCTCAGGCGTATGGGCGTCACCGATTACATGGCATTCGTGCATCCCTTCAACGGCGATACCAGCCAGGGCATGATGGGGTCGTGGTCGACCGACAGTGCGTCTGGCTTCAGCGACGGCATGATTTCGGCGCTATTGCGGATCCAGAACTATCTCGCTATCGCCACCAAGATGGCGGTGCTCACCAAGCTCGCCGACAACATGATGACCACTTATCTTGGCGGCGACGCCGGCAGACGTGTGCTGGACGGCCAGATCAAGCGCGGCGAGGGTGACACAATCCGGGCCGCACTGGTCATGGGCGATATGCGGGGGTCGACAAGGCTTGCCGAAACCTCCGGTCGCGAAATCTACATCGATACGCTGAACCAGTTTTTCGATGCCATCGCTGCACCTTTCAATCGCAAAGGCGGGCAGATCATGAGTTTCCTGGGGGATGGCTTCATCGCCGTCTACCCCTGCGAAAGGCATCGCTCGCAGTCTGAGATCGCCTGCCAGGCTGCTCTTGCGGCAGCGCACAAGGCCAGCGCGCGCATGATGGAGCTCAATCTGCGCAGAAAGGAGCAGGGGTTGGGCGACATAAAGTTTGGTATCGGCCTGCATGTCGGCAATGTGATGTTCGGCAACGTCGGACTTACCGACCGGCTGACATTCTCTGTCTTCGGCTCGGCTGTAAACGAGGTCCAGCGTCTCCAGACCCTGACCAAGAAATATCCGCACAGCGTTCTCGCCAGCAAGGACTTCGCCAGCTATTGCGGCGACAACAGTTGGCTGACGCTCGGCACGGAGGAACTGGCGGGTATCAAGCAGAAGCTGACGGTGCTTTCACCCGATTTGTCGGGTGCTCTCGCGCTCGATGAAGACGCTGCGCCGATTCAGGACCGGATATCGGACGCCGAGCAGGTCATGCTGCTTCATCGCGATGCCGCGCGGTTGTCGGCAAGCGACCGGAGGAAGCTCCAGTAACCGACACGATCCGGTCCGAAAGCCTTGGTGTGCAGCCCGGTCGCCGGTTCCGTCGCGGAATTCGATTCGAATCCAAGTTGCTCTAGGCTGGCAATACGCTAGTCTCGCTTTTTGGGTCTGCCGCCCGGCAGACTGCCAGAGTGGGGCTGGTGTGAGGATGAATTCGGGCATTGATCTGCTGCGGATCGAGGATCTTGGCATCTCTTTTGCCATGATCGGGGGACCGTTGCATGCCGTCAGACGCGCAAATCTCCGCGTCCTGCCCGGCAAGGTTACCGCGCTTGTGGGCGAGTCCGGTTCCGGAAAATCGGTTCTCAGCCAGGCAGTGATGGGCATTTTGCCGAATACGGCCCACGTTCGCGGCCGTATCCTGTTTTCTGATCCTGAAAAGCCTGGCACGACGCAAGACATCCTGCAGATGCAGCGTGACGGAACCGAAATCCGGGCGTTGAGAGGCAGCCGCATCGGCAAAATCTTTCAGGAGCCAATGACATCGCTCTCGCCGCTGCACACGATCGGCAACCAGGTCAGCGAATCCTTGCAGATTCATACGCCTATGGCTCGGGCGGAGCGCAAGGCGCGGACCGAGGAAATGCTCGGCCTTGTCGGCTTCCCCAATCCCAAGCGCGCCTACGACATGTATCCATTTGAACTTTCGGGAGGATTGCGGCAACGCGCCATGATCGCCATGGCGCTTATCTGCCGGCCTGCTTTGTTGATCGCCGACGAGCCGACGACGGCGTTGGACGTCACCATCCAGGCGCAAATCCTGCAATTGCTGCGCGGGCTTCAGACCAAGCTGAACATGGCGATGCTGCTGATCACGCACGACCTCGGCGTGGTCGCCAATGTCGCCGACGAGGTGGTGGTCATGTACCATGGCGAGATCATGGAAATGGGGCCTGTCGAGGCGATATTCCGCCGGCCGGGCCACCCTTACCTGAAGGGCCTAATGGCAGCCGTTCCGCATTTCGACCTGAAGCCCGGTGAAAGGCTAAAGGCGCTCCGCGAGGTGCCGGTGAATGTCGGGAACCTGCTCGGCAAGCAGACTGCCCCGGCATCGAAGGGACCAGACGACATCCTGCTGTCGGTAAGGGATCTGACTAAGACCTTCACCATCCGCAAGTCAGGATGGTTCAGCGGGGGTCATCAATCCTCTGTTCGCGCCGTGGACGGCGTGAGCTTCGACATCAGGCGGGGTGAGTGTCTGGGTCTGGTCGGCGAAAGCGGCTGTGGCAAAACAACCGTCAGCAAGATCCTCATGCGGGCCATTACCCCCAGCGGCGGTTCTGTGATCTTCAACGGCCGCGATGGACCGACCGACGTCCTGGGCGCAGAGGGAGATGCCCTGCGCATATTGCGCGCGAAAATCCAGATGGTCTTCCAGGACCCGGTTTCGTCGCTTTCACCTCGCATGACGGTGGAGAACATCTTGAGCGAGCCGCTGGAGATCCATGAGCGTGGCAATGCGGCGTCCCGACTCGCCACGGTCAAGAGCCTGATGCAGGCAATCGGGCTCGATCCGCGCTTCATCAAGCGCTATCCGCACAGTTTCTCCGGCGGGCAGCGTCAGCGCATCGGCATCGCGCGCGCATTGGCGCTGGGGCCTGAACTCCTGATCTGCGACGAGCCGGTTTCGGCGCTCGATGTCTCTGTCCAGGCGCAGATCCTGAATCTTCTGAAGGACCTGCAAAAAGAACTGGGCCTGACCTACCTGTTCATATCCCACAATCTGGCGGTGGTGGACTACATGGCAGACCGCATCGCGGTGATGTGCGGCGGGCGTATCGTCGAGCTTGCGCCGCGCGAAATTCTGCTCAGGAAACCAATCCACCCCTACACGCGCTCCCTGGTCGCCGCGGTACCTTTCCCCGATCTCGACCGGCCGATGGATTTCAAGACGCTGAAGCTCGGCGGCGCTTCTGACACCAGCGCATGGGGACCACAATTCCGCGAAGAAGGCGACGAGGATGTCCTGGCGCCGCTCGATCTTGGCGGCGGCCACCTCGTGCTGGCCCGACGTTCGGCCGATGTCAGCGAGTTACGCCATTGATCAGCCGTCGCACCGTCCTTGGCGTGATGGCTTCGGCACTCCTGCCGGGCACGTCGCGCGCTGGCGACCTGGAGCCGGAATTTCTTCGGCCGCAGCTGACGGCCAGGGCGCTGCCGGCACTCACCGAGCGCCTGCCCAAGAGCCCGCGCGCCTTGAATCTCGCCACGATGGGCCGGCAGCCGGGCCAATATGGCGGCACGCTGCGTACGATCATCGGCAGCCAGAAAGATATCCGGATGATGACGATTTACGGATATTCTCGCCTGGTCGGCTACGACGAAAAGCTTAGCTTGCAGGCCGACATTCTCGAAAATTTCGACGTCGCGGATGATCGCATCTTCACGTTCAAGATACGGGAAGGACACAAATGGTCCGACGGCAGCCTGCTGACGCCGGAGGATTTTCGCTATTGTTGGGAAGATGTCTGGCTGAACGATGAGCTTTCGCAAGGCGGGCTCGCCCCGACCCTGATGGCGGACGGCAAGCCGCCACGCTTCGAGATCGTCGATCCGTTGACGGTGCGCTATAGTTGGGATGCGCCCAATCCCGACTTCCTGCCCAAGCTCGCTGCCGCTTCGCCGATATCGCTTGTTCTGCCATCCGCCTATCTCAAGCAGTTCCACAAGAAATATCAGGATCCATTCCGGCTCGCCGGCCTGATGAAGGAGAACCGGACCCAGAAATGGACGCTCCTGCATATCCGTATGTCGCGGCAATATCGCCCGGAGAACCCGGAACTGCCGACGCTCGACCCCTGGCAGAACCGAACCAAGCCGCCGGCCGAGCAATTCATCTTCGAGCGCAACCCCTTCTTTCATCGGACAGACGAGAACGGCCGGCAACTGCCCTATGTTGACCGAATCATCATGAATGTCAGCTCATCGGCGATCATCTCCGCGAAGACCGGGGCGGGCGAGAGCGACCTGCAATGCATGGGAATTGACTTCAGCGATTACTCCTTCCTGAAGGACGCGGAGAAACGCTATCCGGTGAAGATGCACCTGTGGAAACGCACACAGGGTTCTCGGCTGGCGCTGCTGCCGAATCTGAATTGTGCCGACCAGGTGTGGCGTGGCCTTCTGCGTGACGTGCGCGTGCGCCGCGCACTTTCGCTCGCCGTGGACAGGCGCGAGATCAATATGGCCGTGTTCTACGGATTGGCGCAGGAAAGCGCCGATACGGTTTTGTCCGAGAGCCCGCTCTACCGGCCGGAATTCGCTAAAGCTTGGGTTGCCCATGATCCCGACCAGGCCAACGCGCTGCTCGACGAGGTCGGGCTTCTGGCACGTGACGATGACGGCCTGCGGATACTTCCCGATGGACGCTCTGCCCAGATCATCGTGGAAACCGCCGGCGAAAGCACGCTGGAAACCGACGCGCTCGAACTCATCACCGATCACTGGCGAAAGATCGGCATCGCCCTGTTCATCCGGACTTCGCAGCGCGACATCTTCCGCAGCCGCGCGCTTGGCGGCCAGATCATGATGTCGATGTGGTCGGGCATCGACAATGGCGTGCCGACCGCCGACATGAACCCGAGTCAGTTGGCCCCCACAATCGACGATCAGCTGCAATGGCCGCTCTGGGGTGCTCACTACTTGTCTCATGGCAAGATGGGCGAGGCGCCCGATCTTCCTGCAGTGATCGAGTTAATGGTTTTGCTCAAGCGCTGGAACGCATCGACCGAAGCGACAGAGCGCGCCGAAATCTGGAATTCGATGCTGTCGATCTACACCGATCAGGTGTTTTCGATCGGGACCGTGAACGGAACGCATCAGCCGATTCTGGTGTCCTCACGGCTGCGCAATCTGCCTGACAAGGCGCTCTTCGGCTACGATCCGACCGCTTATTTCGGTGTCTACATGCCGGATACATTCTGGCTTGGAGAGTCCTGAGCGTGCTTCGATATATTGTCTGGCGCATTACTGTGATGGTTCCAACGCTGCTGGTGATATCAGCGCTGGTGTTCACGATCATCGAACTTCCCCCCGGCGACTATTTCGACAGCTATGTCGCCGAGCTTCGGGCACAGGGCGAGGGGGTGGATTCCGATCGCATCGAGATGATGCGCAAGGAATATGGTTTCGACAAGCCGCCGATCATTCGTTACTTCTATTGGGTCGGCGGGATGCTGCACGGCGATTTCGGCTATTCCTTCGAGTATGAGTTGCCGGTTCGCGACGTCGTCGGGGACCGAATGTGGCTGACTGTGCTGGTTTCCTTCGTCACGATCATCTTCACTTGGCTCATCGCCTTTCCGATCGGCATGTACTCCGCGACGCATCAATACAGTTGGGGCGATTACGGCCTGACCTTTTTTGGCCTCCTAGGCCTTGCCATTCCGAACTTCATGCTGGCGCTGATCCTGATGTATTTCGCCAACATCTGGTTCGGCACGTCCATCGGCCATCTCATGGACCCGCAATATCTCAGCGAGCCGATGAGCTGGGCCAAGGCGAAGTCGATACTCTCCCATCTCTGGATCCCGGTCTTGATCATCGGCACCGGCGGCACGGCAAGCATGATCCGGCGGCTGCGCGCCAATCTGCTCGATGAGCTACACAAGCAATATGTGGTGACCGCGCGCGCCAAAGGTCTTCATCCGTTCAGGGCGCTGGTCAAATATCCGCTGCGCATGGCGCTCAATTTCTTTATTTCCGACATCGGCTCCATCCTGCCGGCCATCATCTCCGGCGCCGAAATCACCGCGATCGTGCTGTCTTTGGAAACGACCGGGCCGATGCTGATCAAGGCGCTGCAAAGCCAGGACATGTATCTGGCGGGGTCGTTCCTGATGTTCCTCGCCTTCCTGACGGTTATCGGCGTCCTGATTTCCGACCTGGCGCTGGCGCTGCTGGATCCACGAATTCGTTTGCAGGGCGGCAGCACCAAATGAAAACGGATTCGCCGCTCCCCGCACCGAGTGCTCCACTAGAACACTATGTTTCCAGCGCGCCCTTTGACCTGCAGTCGGTCGAGGCGATGACGGTGGAGCAGTCGAAGGTCTTTCAGGCGTCGCAGTTGCGGCTGATGTGGTGGAAATTCCGCTTGCACCGGCTCGCCCTTGTATCCGGCATATTCCTGGTAGTGCTTTATTTCGGGATATTAATCTGCGAGTTCCTGGCGCCCTACAACCTGCACACACGCAACATGGACTACATCTATTCGCCGCCGCAGCAGGTGCACCTGTTCCACAACGGCCAGTTCGTCGGGCCGTTCGTCTATGGCCGCCAGATGACGCTGGACATGGACACGCTCAAGCGGAACTACATCGACAACCAGGACGATGTTCAGCGGCTCCGTTTCTTCTGCAAGGCCGATCGTTACCGGTTCTGGGGCCTGATCGAAGGTGACAGGCATTTTGTCTGCGCTGCCGAAAACGGTCAGCTTTTCCTGGCGGGCACCGACCGGCTGGGGCGCGACGTGCTCTCGCGCATGATCTATGGCGCACGCATTTCACTGACAATCGGCCTCGTCGGCATCAGTTTCAGCTTCCTGCTGGGCATCGTCATCGGCGGACTGGCCGGTTATCACGGCGGTATCTTCGACCTGATCGTTCAACGAATAATCGAAGTTCTGCAATCGATTCCCAGCATTCCGCTATGGTTGGCCCTGGCGGCGATCATGCCGATAACCTGGAGCCCAATCCTGATCTATTTCGGCATCACCGTCATCCTCGGAGTGCTCGACTGGACCGGACTGGCGCGGGCCGTGCGTTCAAAGCTTCTGGCCTTGCGCGAGGAAGATTACGTTCTCGCCGCGCAGTTGATGGGCGCCGGAAGCAGCCGCATCATTAGGCGGCATCTCATTCCCGGCTTCATGTCGCATCTGATCGCGACGGCGACGCTCTCGATTCCTGGCATGATCCTGGGCGAGACGGCGCTGAGCTTCCTCGGGCTCGGCCTGAGGGCGCCGATAACCAGCTGGGGAATCCTGCTCACCGAGGCGCGCAGCGTCAGCGTGATCGCGTTCTATCCATGGCTTCTCCTGCCGATGCTCCCCGTCATTCTCGTCATCATGGCGTTTAACTTCCTCGGTGACGGCTTGCGGGACGCCGCAGATCCCTACAAGTGAGGTCGTTATTTTGCCGCGCGCCGTGCCGCCTATTCCACCCGGTATGATCCTTGCCGGCTGCCTGTACGGTTGTTGCAGTGTTCATCGTCCGCCTCTATATGTTCCGACACGTGATCGAGTTTGGCACTACGCCTTCGGGATACACCCGTGAACAGTTCGTGTCGGAGGCATTGCCGATCTTGAGCTGGTTCAGGACACACAAAGCATATGAGTCGCCTTGAGAATTTCATCAGCAGGATGACCGCACAGCGCGACATTCTCGACCAAGTCTGCGTCGAGGTGGCGAAGATGGAGGGGCTTGTGCTCGAGCTCGGCCTCGGCAACGGACGGACGTTCCACCATCTGCGCGAGCGCCTGCCCGGGCGCCGGATCGTGGTGTTCGACCGCGAAGTCGGTGCACATGCCAGCTCAATTCCCGAAGCCGAAAACCTCGTGCTCGGCGAAATACGCGAGACGGCCCGCAAGTTCATTGGCATCGAAGCCGCCCTTGTTCATGCCGACATCGGCACCGGCTATGACGATCGCGATGCAGTGACTGCTACCTGGCTTCCCGATCTGATTGCGAGCCTGCTTCGCGTCGGCGGCTTCGCGGTCAGTGGCACGCCGCTCGATCACCCGCTGCTGCAACGCCTCCCGGCGCCGACTTCAGAGCCCGCCGATCGTTATTTCCTCTGCAAGCGCGTGTGAGCGGCCGAGAGCCCTCATCTTTTCACGCAAACGATGCTCTACCGCAATTCCAAGGGAAAGTGCTAGGCGCTTTTCCCGAAAACCGTTTACACTTCCTTGGAATTGCTCTGGACGGCCCAATTGCTCAGGGGATTGTATACACCGCTATCTCCCGCTCGATGCCGCGCAGCGAGACTTCGTGAAGCACGGGCGTCAGAGCGTTCCTGCGCAACAGATCGGCGGTGAGATTGTCGTCGACCACTGCACGGGTGGCGAAGATAGCCTGTGCGTTGGCCAGGTTCTGGACCCGTGAAGCAATGTTGACCGTCTGGCCGAAATAGTCCTGTCGCTCGTTCATGGACACGGCGATGCAGGGGCCGGCATGGACACCGATCTTGAGCAGCAGATCCTCGCGCCCGCTTCTGTCATTGAGCGCACGCATGGCATCACGCATCCTGAGGGCCGCAGCCATCGCGCGATCAGGCGTCGCGAATGTCGCCATCACCGCATCACCGATGGTCTTCACCACCGCGCCTGCCTCCGCCGCGACGATCTCGTGCAGAACCTGGAAATGCACGTGCACGAGATCGAAGGCTGAAAGGTCGCCCACCCGCTCGTAAAGCGCGGTCGATCCGCGCAGGTCGGTGAACAGGAAGGTGAGGCTGGTGATCTTCAGGCGCTGGTTGATGTCGAGCGTATCCGTACGATAGAGGTCGCGGAACGTCTGGTTGGTGAGCAGGCGCTTGGCGGTCAGAAAAGGCCGGCGTTTGCCCAGGAGATTA
This sequence comes from Mesorhizobium sp. M0140, assembly GCF_040322475.1. Lineage (NCBI taxonomy): Bacteria > Pseudomonadati > Pseudomonadota > Alphaproteobacteria > Hyphomicrobiales > Phyllobacteriaceae > Mesorhizobium > Mesorhizobium sp. M0140. Next base: position 41,645 of record NZ_JAMYTM010000022.1, read on the forward strand.
TGCAATGCCTCGCCGGCGATGAAGACTGCCGGCAGCACGCGGGTGTCGGTCCTGTTTTCCAGCGAAATACGCAGCGGACCGGGTAGCATTTCCAGTGTCTGGTTCTGGACATGGTCGCGGTCGAAAGCCAAAGACAGGCTTCGCCGCTCTTTTGTTGGTTTGCCCTTCGCGTCGATGAACTGCGCTGAATGGGTGACCGGCTCGAAGACGATGATGAATTCGGGCGGAAGCTGTATAAGCAGGACGGCCTTTTCACCCGGCGCCAGCTCGATATCCTCCAGCGAGAACGCTCCTATGTTTTTCGCCAGATCCTCTTCCGGCAGATCGACGCCGGATCCCCAGTAAATCTGGCGAAAATATTCCACCAACGGCAGTTCGTGTGGATTGTGGGCGGCAATCCTGCGCACGCGAGGGCTGACGGTGAATGTCACCTCGACCATCTCATCAAGGGTCGGCGAATAGCCTTCGGAGCATAGCGCGCAGGTGTATTCGTCCTTCTGCAGGGTTTTCAGCGTAGCGTTGGTGTCGAGCACGCCGCCACAGCCGGGGCACAGAACATTCCATGAAATGTCGAAGATGCCCACCCGCGCCGCATGGAGGAAGGCGCTTATGGCGCGTTCCTCGTCGAGGCCATGCTTGCTGGCGAAAGCCGGCACATTGATGCGGCAAAGTTCATAATCCTTGCCTTCCGCGATGGTCCGCCGGATCGCGTCGATTGCCTGGAGATCGACATCGGTTGATTGCCGCAAAAGCGAGAACAGATCCTGAATTTCGGTCATCGTGCAGGCTCCGGAAAATGCGCCCCCTAGGTGGTTCACCGGAACCGGTCTTTGTTCCGAGCGCTCCATCTTACTTCGAAACGGATCGTACGGCCATTCGAATGGCAAAGCCCGCGCGACGGTTCAATTTCCGTCGGGATTTTCACCGATCGCAAGCGGCACTATGGTGAGTCCATGGGGTATTCATCTTTGGGACTTTCTCCCGCGCCGACACCCGGCAACCCGCCATTTCCCGCGGCCCTGCGGCTTTTCTCGGCGGGGGTCATCATCGTCCTGATCGTCGGCGCCGGCCTGTTTTTCGCGCCTGCGCTGGTCAAGCCGCGCTGGCCCTGGGCCGTCACGCCGTTCAATGCCCGCTTCCTCGGCGGCTTCTACACCGCCGAAATGGTCGTGATGGCGGCGCTGCTGGTCTGGAACCGCTGGTCGCCAGGCAGGCTCGTGCTTGTCATGGCCTTCATCTTCACCGTCATCGTGTCGGCGGCTTCGTTCTTCAGTCTCGGCTATTTCAACTTCGAGCGCAAAGCGCCCTGGCTCTGGTTCTTGGTCTATCTTGCTTCGGTCGCGGTATCCGGATCGTTCCTTTGGCGGGCCAGGGGCCGTCCTTCCGCAAAGGGCGTGACCTTAAACTCTGCATGGCGCGGCTACATGTCGATGGAAATGGTGATCCTCGGGCTCTATGGCGTCGGTCTGTTGCTGTTTCCCCTGACATTCGGCGGCTTCTGGCCGTGGCCGATCGACGCCTTCCACGCTCAGGTCTACAGCGCCATCTTCCTCGCCGGAGCGGGCGGCACATATCTCGTCAGGAAAAGCGCGCCGCGCGAAGAGCTGCTGGTGCTCGGTCTGGCGCAGTTTCTGGTCGGCTTGTTTGCCATCCTTGGCCTTGTCATCACCGAGGCCGCAGTGCACCGGATCGACTGGACGGCGACGGGAACATTGTGCTGGCTCGGCCCTTTTCGGCTGGATCGGAATCAGCGGCATCTTCAAACTCTACGCCGTCTCCTGGTACTTCAGCGCGCAATCGGCATCATAGGATGATGAGATGGCTGGATTTTCAGATGATGTCCGGTGCATCGTGCCGGGCCCATTGCCTTTGCCGGGAAAGCCATGACCAGCACGACCTCGCCATTCCCAAAGAAAATCCAGCCGCAACTCCGGGCCATTCGGCCAAGCGATGCGGAGGCGCTTTGCGCCATCTTCAACATGCCGGGCTTCCGCTGGGGCACGCTCAGGATGCCATTCGAGATGGTGGAGCAGGTAGAACGGCGTATCGCCAAGTCCGGCCAGGAAACCACCTGGATCGTTGCCGAGCTGGACGGCAAGGTCGTCGGCCATGGCAGCCTGGTCGTGCAGGGTTCGCCGCGCCGTTCGCACATCGGTGAGATCAATATCGGCCTTGACGATGGCTTTGTCGGCAAGGGTATCGGCTCTGCCATACTTGGCGCGCTGCTTGACGTGGCCGACAACTGGCGCGCCCTGAAGCGAGTCGAATTGACCGTCTATGCCGACAATGAACCGGCCATCCGCCTCTACACAAGCCACGGCTTCGAGGTCGAAGGCCGGCATGTGAAGGCCGGCTTTACCGAAGGGCGGTATCACGACCTTCTGAGCATGGCCCGGCTGCGGTTCTGATGACCACGGACTTTGATCCGACCCTTAAGGCTCCGGTGGATGTTCTGGCAGTGCTATCACTGCTCTGCCCGGAAGTCGTGCGTGACATCGAGCAGAACTGGAATGCACCGGTTTCCGAATACGCCCGCCATCTGTGGCGGCCGGTGGCAAGGCCTGCATCGAGTCCGGCGATCGCTGCCCGTTCGATCCTGCTTGATATACTGCATCAGCGCCTTGATTTGATCATGCAGCCTGAAGAGGTCGGCAAGGCCCTTGAAGAATTCGACCACAGACCGGTGATTCAGTCCGGCCTCCACTGCCTGCTTCTGATGGACCGGATCACCTTCGATGCCCTCCTGTTTGCCTGGCTCGGCGCGGTCGAAAACGGGCTGTCGGCCTTCGTCGGCTTCATGGGAACGACGATGACCATGGAGACAATTGGCCGGGAGGGGCCGGGATGGCTCGATGTCGGCGACGACAAGGTCAACTTGTTTGGCATGGGGCGCCACAAACTATGCCGCAAAAGCGCCTGCGCGGCCGGCCCGGTCACCCTCAACAAGCGGGCGCTCGAAGCGGTGGGCGACGAAACGGATGCCAGCCGCTGGCTGGGCACACTGCTCGCCAGCCAGGACAAGGTGTTTGGAACCGCCGCCGATGCACTGACAGAACTCAACGAGGATCTGGTCGCCGATTGGGATCGTTCCGGCATGGCTCGGCCGGTGTTCATCGATGACCGGCTCGCGGCTTCCGTCGTGGCGCGGCATCTGGACCATGACAGCAGCCTTCTTTCCAAGCTGCTCCTTGAGCCCGCAAGGCGTCAGCGTCTCGAACGTACCCTGCAAGAGACCGAATCGAGCCCATTTGGCAGATTCCTGCCCAATGCCACGGCCTATTTCTGGGGCATTCGCGAGGAGCGCGTGCGCAAGCTCGTCCTCGAGAACGGGCACCTGATCGAGCCTGAAAGGCCGAATGGTCTTTCCATCCCGTTCGAGCGGGCGCATCTCAAGCAGGCGCTGCTGGACGGCGTGCTGCTGCCGAACTTGTTCCTGACGTTCCTCGTTCTTGCCATATTGCCGCGCGTGCGGGTCGTGGGCGGCCTGAGGCAGATCGGTTATGTAGTGCTTTTCCATTCGATCCTGCTGGCCGCGCTGGATGAAACCGCGCCGGAAGAGCGCGGTCTGGCTGCCGAGTTGCAGGTTCGGGAAAATGCCTGGGGCACCCGGGTCATCGATGAAAAAATGTCGGTCCGCGAACAGGTTGCCGGCCTGCCGGCAGGGAGGCTGTTTCCTGACCTGCTCGGGCACTACCGTTCGCACACCTTTGCCGAGACGACCGACGACCTGAAACTGGTTCGTGAAAACGCCCGATGGCGCAAGATAGGCCGAGCCTTTGGCGTCTGATCCGGGCCGCATGCCCTCATTTGTCATTGCACTATTCCGGCCTTGCGGAGCCCGTCGACCGTGAGTTCGATATCGGCAGGGTTCTTGTAAGGCAAGACTTTGCGACGGTATTCCAGCGAATAGTCAGGATTGACGCGAGCAGTTCCTGCCATGCCGCCACGCGTGGGGAAAACGGCCCAGATGGCCGTAACTGTCGTTGCGAGCCAGCCCCAAGTCGCCCAATGAGGGTCACTAGTTGGGTCAAATCTTTGCGTTGATCATTTGCGGCTTGAGATGCAGTGCGCTCCAGGATCGTCAACCGGAAATCAGGCTGGGAGCCGCCACATTCGTACACGACCTGCACCACGCAATTCCGTTTCCTCAAGTGGGTCGCAAGCAAATTTTGGCCCAAGCAGTTGGCGCGTTGCATCGGAGATACGGATTTCACCGGGCTCCGCGGACGTTTGAATACGTGAGGCGAGATTAACGGTCTCGCCCCACAGGTCATAGGCGAACCGCCTTTTGCCTATGACGCCAGCGACGATCGGTCCCGAGTGAATTCCAATTCTCAGCCTTATCGGTTCTCCTGCGAAGAGTTCGCGCTTGACCGCCTTGCGCAGTTCAACTGCATAGTGCGTGAGGGCTCGTGCATGATCGGATCGCGCGGTGGGCAGGCCAGCGACCACCATGACACAATCGCCGATAGTCTTGATCTTTTCGCAGCCGTGTCGTTCCGAGAGCCTATCCGCCGCCTTGAAGAAGTAATTCAAGATAGCGAGCGTAGTCACCGCTCCGACGCTGCGCGCTCTTTCGGTAAAACCGACGATGTCGGCAAAAAGCACACTCACCTCCGCGTGGTTGTCGGCAATTTTCTTTTGCGCTTTCAACCGCTCCGCGATCGACGCCGGAAGAATGTTGAGGAGCAGGGATTCCGCGCGCTGGTATTCACGCGACAATCCCTCCTGACTCTTCCTCAACGCCTCATTGGCCGAATGTAACTTCTCGTTGAGTTGGCGCTCCCTCTCTTGCAGAAGAGTCATTTCATAAGCCTTCTGTTGAAGCCGCTGCTTGTTGTCGCGTTCGGCAGTGGCATCAAGAAAGAGCAGCCACACGCAGTCATCATCAGCAAAAAGATGAAGGTCCGCGACACGCCCGCTGGGCAGTTCGACCATAGGCATATGAAATGGAAGCTCCGGGCAAGGCAGCAAACCTTCCATGAATTCAAGCTGGTCGGCTACAGGCTTACCGATGCGAAGGCATGAGAGCCCGTAATGTTCAACGTTACCGCCCTTCGCCGCTGTCCGCAGCTGGGCGTCAATTTTCACATACGCAATAGCACGCTCGTTGTAGAAGAAATCGTAAATCCAGCTTCCGACCTCTCTTGGCAATCTTTGCATGGTCTATTTGGTGACCATCGAAGCGAGTTTAAGAAACGCATCATCGACATGCTCACCCGAGAGCGCACTTGTCAGATAGACTTGCCATCCGCGTTGCCTCAGTTCGTCAATTTCTCTATCTGGTATTACCCACCGATCGGCCAGATCTGATTTGTTGAAAAGCAGTACGAACGGCATAGCACCGAATTCAGCCTCGACCCGCTCGCGCAGCGTGAGTGCAGCGGTAAGGGTAGCGGCGCGGGTTCCATCGACGACAAGCACGAGGCCTGTCGCACCTCGCACATGGCTGACGCGGAATGAGCCGATATCATCTTCGCCGGCCAAATCCCATAAAATCAGATCCACTGTTTTGTCCGGGAGTGCGACACTCTTTTTGTCGATTTTCACTCCCACCGTGGTCAAGTAGGTCTCTGAAAAGATGCTTTTCACAAACCTGCGAACCAGGCTCGTCTTTCCAACAGAGAACCCGCCCAACATACAGATCTTTTTTTGCAACATCTTGGGCTCCCACCTAGTCCAAGTTTACCGTAACGGAAACCCGGCGATTGGTGGAGCTACCAGCCTGACTATTTTCAGGCACCGCCGGTTCAAAGGTGCCCGCGCCCCGAACCAGCAGCAGTTCCGGGGCGACGCCGCGCTTGTTGAGAAGCGCACGAACTGTCTCGGCACGGGCGGCGCTGATCGACGCGTTGGCCGTCTCACGGCCCGTGGTGTCCGAATGGCCGGTCAACATGAACCGCGCAGTTACGCCTGACTTGCGGGCATTTTGGGCGAATTCCTTTATTTGATCCGCCAATCTGTCGAGAACCGGCGTCTGCTCTGGTCCCGGCACAACTTTGCCGGAAGAGAAGAAAATGTCGGTCGTCTGGATAGACTCTCTCAAATGATTGAGCTCTGCAAGGTCCAGCTCACGCAGTTGCGAGACATCCAGAACCACTCCGTCCGCCGAAAGTTGTTCAGCGGCGGCCTGCGCCCGGTCGATCCAGGCGGCAGGAGCCTCGCCCACGACAACGATGCGACCCTGGATGATCGAAAGTCGGACCGATTTCGGCGGCGTCAGCGACGCCGTCAGCCGCTTCACCACAAACTTCGGATCAAGGCTCTGGTAGAATTGCCACTGTGAATGAACGCGGGCAGGATCGACCTCCGTTCCGGACAGCAGAGCTTGCGGGTCGGCGGCAAGCGGGTCTCGCAGGCCGGAAATATAGAAATGTCCACCCCTGGTCGATTGTTGGGCGACGACAATTCCCGGTTGGGCCTCAAGTCGCGACACATAATACTGCCAGTGCTCCGCCGCGCGTGCTTCGGGGCTCACATCACGAACCTTGGAAATGTCGAATTCCGGTCCACCTGCCGAAAGCTGTCGGGCCGCTGCGCGCGCCCGATCTATCCAGGTGTCGGGAGCCTCGCCCTCGGCAATGATGCGATTATTGACGATCGAAAGTCGTACTGTATCCGGTGGATACAGCGACGCCGTCAGCCGTTTCAACACGAACTCCGGCTCAAGGCTCTGATAAAATTGCCATTGTGAATGAACCCGGGCGGGATCGACCTGCGTTCCAGACAACAGCGACTGCGGGTCGTCGGCAAGCGGGTCTCTCAGGCCGGCAATATAGAATCGGCCATCGCGTATTTTTTGTTGTGCAACGATGATGCCCGGCTGGGCCTCCAGTCGCGACACGTAGGCCTGCCAGCGCTTCGCCTCGAGTACTTCGGGGCTTACGTCACGAACCTTGGAGATGTCGAATTCCGGTCCGCCTGCCGAAAGCTGTCGGGCCGCTGCACGCGCCCGATCTATCCAGGTGTCGGGAGCCTCACCCTCGGCAACGATGCGCTCATTGTCGATTGATAGTCGTACTGAATCCGGCGGAGCCAGCGACGCCTTCAGCCGCTTCAGCACGAACTCCGGTTGAAGGCTCTGATAGAATTGCCACTGCGAATGAACCCGGGCGGGATCGACCTGCGTTCCAGACAACAGCGACTGTGGGTCGGCGGCAAGCGGGTCTCTTAGGCCGGCAATATAGAATTGGCCGTCGCGCGCCTGTTGTTCGGCAACGATGATGCCCGGCTGGGCCTCCAGTCGCGACACGTAGGCCTGCCAGCGCGACACATAAGCCTGCCAGCGCTGCCCGGATTGCCAGGAAAGAAAGAACCAACCGCCTGCCAGAATCAAAAACAGCAGGGCCACGGCGGCCACCAGCCACGGAAATCCCTCGTTTGATTCCTCCTGCTTCTGCTCCACGCAGGTCCGCAATTGCGCCTCTACCCCGGCCAACTGCGAACTGTCGCCGTCAAACTCTACTAAAGCCTGTGAGCATTCCTCATGGATGCGAAGCAATACATCGCGAACTATTTCATGCAATTCCTCTGGCGGATTTCCCCGGATCACCGAAACCAGGGTCGCAAACGGTCCAACTTCCGACCAGAGACGAAGGTCGCCAAAACGGATAGTGTCCAGGCCGCTCTGCTCTCTCTCGTTGAATGAATCTTTCACAAAATCTTGAATTGCACTAAGCATCGACGAAATCAGCTGGGGATCTTCGCTCGTCGCATTGTCGGCAGCTACATGCGCTATCAAAAGCCCGGAATTACGATTAATGAGAAAGGCATGCTCTACACGATAGATAAGAGAATGCTTTAGGACAACTTCCGAGAAGCTCGCACCTGTCCTCCAAGCTTCAAATCTCCACTTGAGCCCATGCCAGGTAAATATATGTCTTAAAGTTTCATTCAGTGACTGAAATGTCTGGTCGATCTTTTCCCCGATCGACTTGCGGATTGCCGGCAGAAACACCGGGTATAATATATCCGTCAGCGTGCGCGGGCTCTTCTGGATTGACCGTTGCACAGCCCGTTCGACAGCTGGCGCAAGCGCCTCGCCGAGCTGCGCATGAGTCGCTCGCGCGACCGCAATGGGAAGAACATCGCCCACCGCTGCCGCAAGCTGCTCGGGTTCGTCCAGCAGATGCGTAACTCGTGAAAGCTCCGAAATTTCGCGGCTGACCAGCAACTGGCGCAGCGTTTCCATGCGAGGATCGGCGGTTGGAACTCCGTCGAAACGCGCACGATAGTCCGGATCAACGTTCCGGGCAATTTCGACCAAAAGACGAGCCAGAGCCTCGCGATCAATTTCTGTATCGTTCGAGGCTGTTCTTTGTGGAAGACTGATTGGGTCGACGGTTGACGTCAAGGTCCCATCAACTCACTTTCCAGCTACGATCCGAGTTGCCCTTGCTGCCGACGGGATCCTGATTCAGACATTTCGCAACCTCTACAAACAGGCCAGCCAAAAGATTTCGGTCGGTCTTAACGTTGCTGAGATCGGCAAACATTTTCTCTATCAGCATCTGAACGCCTTCATTCTTCTGCTTAATTTCCTCACGCAACAAATGATCGTTTCGATTTATCCGGTCCGAAACGTCCCGCTCAAGCGCGCTCAATTGATCCGACAACGCACGCACCTGCTTTTCAAGTGCCTGGTTTTGCTCGCGAAGATTCCGGTCAATCTCCTTGTCGGCATCGGCTCGTGAGTCTTTTTCGTTCCGCAATTGCGCCGCGAGCGAATCGATCTGCTTCTTTGCATTTGACTCGTACATCTCAAGATTGCGCTTGGCTTCGGATTCGACATCCTTGAAGCGCTGCAACACCCGTTCTTCAAGCTTGGAAAAACGGCGGTCATAGTCCTGCATCTGGTTGCCGAACAGCAGATCGCGTATCTTGTCGACACCTACGGCGTCGCCGGCGCCCCCGTTTTCGCGAACCTGGGCCGCCATGAAGTTCAGCCCGCTTCCGTCTGCATTACCGATCAAATTTGCGTCCGCCTTGTTTGCGGAGGAAACGGCACTCGAAGTACTCGAAGATTCCTTGGCCATCCTTATACCCCTCTATTTGAACCACCTGCCACAGTGCAGAGACCCATAAACAGGTGAAGATGCCAGCAAAATCCGCGACCTGCAAGCCGGAATCTTCTTGGCGAAAGCCAATTTGCGTGCTCTTTTTACACGGCTTGGACCGGCCGAAAAAGCACCAGTACCGCTAGGTGTTGCTCTCGCCCCTCTCTGTGATAGCAACCATAGCCGTTTAATCTAATTGGTTATCGAGCGAAATCTACTATGAAGCCGAGTGATACAATGGCATTATGTATATCTATTTAGACAGACGTAAGTAATGAGTTTTCATTAGAAATTGCTAAAATAGCTGTTCCAGTGAGCAGCATATTGGCTCTCGCTCCGCTATATACTGCCACCATCAGCTTCCGGCGCGATCTCAACAGTAGAAGGAGAATCTTCTTCTTACACGAGGAATCGCCGATCAAGAATGCAGCCCGGAATCGAGGTGTTTCGGTCGATAGGAGAGAGCAATAGGTCCCAATAGCTGGCAGTCATTCAACCAAAGCTTCAGTGGGCTTGCATTGCTGCGTCGTCGATTGCAAAGGACGGCAGTTTGCCATAGCCAGGTGCCAGGGACCGCAGCTTGTGGTCATGGTGCCGATTTCAGGGATCGACATGAGTATGCGGCATGCTTGGTTTTGACGTGCATCTGCGACAGCCGGCGTCCGATCTCGGCGGCACGGATGAAATGCTGCGCCAGGCTTCTAATGTCGCTAGCACGACAGGAGCAAGCTCGCACTGCAGCCAAATGGCGGCGCGACGGCTCGGAAGAGTTTACGGGAGACTGTTTGGACGCAGCATCCTCGGTGACCGTTTCCTTTGGCGGGAAACCGCCGGCTATGTCTCGGGGCTCTTGTACCTTCGAACCAGGCTTGGGTAAGACGGCATGGCGCATAATCCATTGGTTTCAATCGTGGTTCCTGCGCACAACGCAGAGGTGACGCTGGCGCGCGCACTCGATTGCCTTCTCGATCAGGAAATCGTGGATTGGGAGGCGATCATCGTCGACGACGCCTCCACGGACCGCACCCCCGCGATCATTGCCAGTTATGTGGAACAAGATTCCCGATTTCGGACGTTGAATTCTTGCGCCCGTGGCCCCGCCGGCGCGCGCAATAGCGGGATTTCGACGGCGCGCGGCCACTGGCTCATGTTTCTGGATGCGCACGATTGGGTAGACGCCAGCTTCCTCGCGAAAATGCTAGCCGCACTGGAGGCTGCGCCCGATTCAGTGGCCGCCTATTGCGGCTCCCAATGCGTGATGCCCGATGGCGAACTTATCTGGTTGAGCATCTCGTCAGAGGTTGCGATCCAGCCCTTTGAAACATTTGCCCGCCGGTGTGCCATCGCCACCCACGCGCTGCTGCTCGACCGGGAGACAATCGTCGAGTTGGGCGGTTTCGATGTGTCGCTGCGCACATGCGAGGACTGGGATCTGTGGCAGCGCCTCGCCCGTCTCGGCAGAAATTGGGTAATGGTCGACGAGCCGCTCGCCTTCTACCGGGCTAGCCCCAACTCGCTCACCCGCAATTCATCTCAGATGCTGGCCGACGCGGAAATCGTCATCGCCCGTGGCTTCTCTGCCGACTCCAGAGTCAAACACCCGGTGACTATCCACGCCAACGGAGCGAACTCGGCGGATGGCCGCACCGCTTCCGAAGCACTCGCGTGGTTCGCATTTTGGAACGCCGCGTCGGATTGCGGCGGCGGCTCGGGCTCGATCAACCCGCAGTCCCTGCGCGCGCTTCCGGCCGGACGCAAGTGGGCGAGTGAGATCGCCAAGGTAGCCATCAACGGCCTTGCGGTGGGAAGCCTGTCTGTGCCGGCGCAACTGGCTGCCAGGTGGGGAAGGTTCGGCCGCGCCATCACCGAGTTGATTACCGAACTCGGCAAGGTCTGGGACAATCCCGCAGCGGCTCGCCGCATCCAGTATCAGCTTGAGCAAATGCTTCTCGACGCCGACGATCTTGGCGCGCCGCGCAGGCTGGCGCGAACACTTGGAATCCGCGTCGACGCTCGAAATCCGACCTCGACCGAACTGCCGGAAGGAATCGACCAAATCTATGCCTACCTGATGATGGATGGCCACATCGAGGCCGTCGTACAATTCGGCGTGCTCGGGACAGTGACAAGGGATCATTGGATTGAACTGATCCGGAATTTCGCACCGCAAAAGGAGGCTGGCGCCAACACTCCGAACACGCTTCCAGCCCGGGCATTGTCAGGCACAGCCGAACGCGAGCCTGATCCGGACAGCCATTTCGGCAAACTCGCGAGATTGGCTGCGCAAGCGCGGGAGTTGGTCCGGTCGAGCGCCGAACCTGCGGAGCCTTCTGCCGCGCCGCGCCGTGAACGGCCCAGGCACGACGAGAATCGCACGTTGTTCTGGAATGGCTATTTCACGACCGAGGATCCCTGGAACTACAGTTCGTCCTATGAGCAGGAAAAATATGAGCGGCAACTCGAGATTCTGCCTGCGGGTCCCATCGGACGGGCACTTGAGCTCGCCTGCGCGGAGGGCCACTTCACGCGGCAGCTGGCGCCGCGAGTGGGCCATCTGACCGCAACCGACATCTCCGCCATAGCCGTGGGACGGGCCCGCGCGCGATGCAGCGATCAGCCGAACGTCGAATTCGGCGTACTGGATTTCTCCGCAGACACGCTGCCGGGTGAAATGGATCTGATCTTCTGTTCGGAAGTGCTCTACTATCTGGATGATCTCGCCGAGTTGCGGCGCATTGCCAAAAAATTCGCAGAGGCGTTGGCGCCTGGCGGCAGTTTCATCAGCGCCCACGCATTCGTGCTGCGTGACAATGTTGAAAGGACGGGGTTCGACTGGAACACATTCGGGGCACAAGCGATCTCAGAGGCGCTCGCAGCGACCGAAGGTCTCGTCCTCGAGCAGTCGATCCAGACCAAGCTCTATCGCATAGACCGCTTCCGCCGCCTGTCACCGCACGATGTAGTGACGGAACCGAGGATTGATCATGCGCCGATCCGCGCGCCCATCGGACTCGGGGTCGCCCGAAATATCGTCTGGGGCGGGGCGCGGGCCTTGCGCCGCGACGTCGCGCGCAGCGAGCGGCGGCCACGTATCCCTGTCCTCATGTACCACAGCGTCGCCGAAGAAGGTCCGGCTGCCCTCGCCCGTTTTCGGCTAACGCCCGCCGCATTCGCCAGCCAGATGGCATGGCTGCGCGCCAATGGCTTTCACGCGACCACGTCCGAGCAACTGGAACGGTCCATCGCCAACCGTCAGCCTTTCGCTGGCCGCCCAGTGCTCATCACCTTCGATGACGGTTTCCAGAATTTTGCCGACCAAGCCTGGCCAACCTTGCGCGCGAACGACCTGACCGCGGAAGTGTTCCTGGTGACTGACCTGGTGGGTGAAAGCGCGCAGTGGGATGCCGAAAACGGTCCGCCGACGCAGCTTATGGATGCCGGGACGGTGCGGCGGCTCGCCGCCGAAGGTGCGTTCTTCGGAAGCCATCTCGCGACGCATCGCGCGATCGATGGTCTGTCGAGCTCTGACTTGGCCGCCGAACTGCTGCGCTCTCGTATGTTCATCGAACGTTGGACCGGTCGGCCAACCTCGGCGTTCGCGGCACCCTTCTCTGTCACCGACCGACGGCTCGGCAGACTGGCCAAGGAGTCCGGCTATCGGATCGGCTTCGGCAGCAGACACGGGCCGGCGGACCTTAATTGCGATCCCATCGATCTTCCACGCATCGAGATTCGCGGGGATCGCTCGCTCGACGACTTTGTCGCCACCGTCGAGGCCATGCTCGATTAAACGGTGAACTTTGTCACGGTCATCGGTCCCGCTCACGTGCGCAAGATCGACGAAACGCTCCGCACTCGCCAGACTGCTGCGATCGCCCGATGTCACCCCGAGATCGGAATGACCTGCCCCGGCGGCTGAGTAAACACTGCCAAAATACCCGGCGCATCAGCATCTTCAAGCGCGGCATGCGTGGCACCTATCAGCCTTGCGCAAAAAAGCATCTGCACCGCGACCTCTCCGAATATGACTTCCGCCATAATTCACGCGTAGCCCCTGGCATGAACGACGATGCACGGGCCGGTCGCAGCCTCGATGGTATCGTCGGCAAGCGCCTCGCCTCGGGTTACTTCACACGGAAGCGAGCGACGGCGCTTAAGCCGAACCATAATAGGGCCTTTCGTAGGGTTCGGAGCTACCACCTGTGCAGGCTAACTGTATTCGATAGCCGCTTTTCCCGTGCAGATGGATTTCAGATTACGAGCAAATAAGTAAACGTCTCCGAAGTAATTCGGATACATTTCCACAAGCTTTTCTTTCTTATCTACCTCGACCAAGACAGCCTTCACCTCACTGCCCCTTAGCTCGATTTTTTGCTCGATCTCTTTCAGTTTTCGCGCACCTAATATAAGCGCCCAGAACGGCTCGATGGACAATTTATGATCTTTTCCATATTGAAGCAAATAGTATCGAGTTTTGGCTGCTTTATGTACGAAGTTTTCTGGGCAGTGAGTAGTATTATTGATTTTTTCTAGTATGCCGATCGCATCTATACGCTTGTTGAGATCCTGCAATTCTCGAACCCGGTCATTGTGATCCGGAACACTTACATGAACGGGGCACTGCTCAACGTGCGCGAATTCCGCCGACATAAGCTGGAAAAGGCGAAGCCAATCCTGGTCGCCCTCTCCGTGCTTCAAATCCTGGCCCCGGAATAGCCCGACAGCCTCAACCGCAGTTGCCCATGAGTGCTGAAGCTTGGTACGAACTTGCAACTCGATGCGTCGTCCGTCGAAAGCCTCGGTGTCGGCATCTCTGGGTCGGTATTTGAAAACAATATGGTGACTTCGATACCCGTCCGGCTTCGGCTCATCGATATAGTTAAACTCCCTAGAGTGGATCTCATGGGGGAACTTGTCTCGCATCGATGCGAGAAGCGAGCGAACACCTTTGATATCGGCCATGATCGCTCGGCAACCGCCGATGTCGTTCATGGTGTCCAAATTGGTGGTGGACTCTCGAAGCTTCCGACGAATGGATGCCATGCGCTTCGGCCGGGATGCCATGTCGCCCTCCAGTCGCAGGGCTCTTATGTGATGACCGACAGAGAACCGAACGCTGCGCATCGGCAGAAAGTGCGAGTCGCGCCAGCTATTGGCGATTGAGAAGATTTCGAGTGCGTCCACATACTGGCCGACAGTGATGTCTCGTCCGAACTGAATAGGTTTTGCCAGCCGGTCGCCTGCCTTGCGAACGGCTTTCATGCTGTAGGCAAGGCGCGGGTACTCAGTCATTGGAGCCAAGAAATCAAGATAGCCCGCCTCATTCTGGACTGGCCGGACTATCGCAGGGGAATCAGATCCCAAGAGTCATATCCGTTTGGGTAAGCGAAGTACCATAGCGCGCGACATCGGATCTCCGCGAGCGATCGTCTCGGCCGTATCTGCCTAGATCGCGCCCCTGGACATGACGCGGACGTAGATGCCGTCACGGTCAGCCAGCTTATAGTTCTTTTCAGTGCTTTAAGGGCGACGCCGACAACATAGCAATTGCCTCCTGAAAGATACCTCAGGACAATTGAAGGCTTCATGGCAGGAAATTGCCTTTTCTCCATCGCATTGGGCATTAAAAAGCACCACCGTGAGCCTTATTGCTCTGATGGTGGTACCTAGAAATCCGGGTGGGCGATATGCGAAGGTTCATCAAAGCCAATCGACGTTTGAGTGGGCCTGAATCATTCCCACTCGATTGTTCATGTCGGCGACGATCAGCGTCGGTGGCGGCAGTTCATCGAGGATTGGTCTTCGAACGATCTCCTCCCCATCGGCGGTGGCGCGACCGATAGGCCGCATGTTGAGGACGGCCATGCCGAAGCCGGATGCGACGGCCGAGCGCACCGTTTCGTAAGAGCGCGTGCGAAAGCGCACCTCCGGCCGTTTCGCCAGCTCCTCGATCGGCTCTCGAACGCGTGAGGACGATGCTGGGAAATCTTCCTGAATGATCCGTGCGGAACATTGGAAACCTTCGGACGGGTTCGTTCTGGAGCCCAATGCCCTAGAGGCAGCAACAGAGACCGAAGCCAACCTAGCGCTCACTGCCGGACCGGGAGCCGGCAAGACGGAGATGCTCGCAACGCGCCGACTTTCTCCTGCGGACGCGAAGCTGCAGATACCCAAAGCGTATCCTTGCGATCTCCTTCAAGGTCGATGCCAGCACGAACCTCAAGGCGCGCGTAAGGCGCCGGTGCGGCCACCAGCTTGGGGAACGCTTCGACAGCTTCACATTCCATCGCTTCGTGCTCCGCATAATCCAGCAGTTCCGCCTCGCGCTCACCGGGCAGGACGTACTGGCTGCGGACTTCTCCGTCGGGCCGGCTCGCATCCAGGGCCAGTCGATTACATTCAGGGACATGATCCCTCTTGCGAAGACGATCGTCGAGGGCAGCGTGATCGCGCGGAACGCGCTGAGGAAACATACAGCCAGGTATTCTTGGACGAGTTCCAGGACTGCACCGATCTCCAGTACGGCCTCATTAAGGCCTGTTTCCTTGGAACCGGCGCGCAACTCGTAGGGGATGTCATGGAAAGACAGTCTATCGCTATCGTGCAAAGGGAATGCCTGAAATCCGCCTCCCAGGTCAGCCCGGCGATCCGGAATTCGAGGCTGCCTATGAAAGGGCAACGCAGGGTCAGGGCCTGAAGGCAATTATTATCGACCTCCCCGGTCGGGCGTTGCCAAAGACGTTCGGTCATGCTGCGCGGCGACTTGAAGCGACGATGGAATGGCTGGACTTTGACGAAGCGACGCAACGGAAAAATGCCCGGCTTATTGAACGCTTCCTCCGAATGCAGGTGGATCCTGCCTATCCGCTGACTTGGCGCGATACGCCAGTAGAACATCTCGACGCCGACCATCTGCGCGCGATTGTCGAAAGCGTCTTTGCCGCCAACCGGACGGTTGCCAAGCACCTGCTGGTCGCAATCAAGAAGCTCCTGTGGGTGGGGATCGAAGTTGAGAAATGGATAAAACCGCAGGACGATCCCTCACTGTCGATCCGCGTCCGCATTCCTAAATCGACCGCCAATCCCGCGTGGCCCGTCCCCATTCGTGAAAAGTTCGAGGCGCGCCATCCGATCGGCTCCCCGCCGCGCACCTGTTACGCGCTCGCCTTCTGGCTCGGCAACCGACGCGGCGATATCGCCTCGTTGGAATGGGACGATTTGGTATTCGAAGAGATCGAACTGTTCGATGGCTCTCTAGAGGTGATCGAGGCCTTCGATTTCCGGCAGAAGAAGAACCGCAACCGTCACGGCGGGCGCGAGATGTTTATCCCCATCGTCGACAAGCTCGCGCAAGCGTTGGCGCCGCTCGATCGTTCGAAAGGCGGGACGGTCCTGAAGAATGCCTATGGGCGTCCATTCGCGGAAAAGAGCCTCACCGGCATGATGGCACATTGGAACAAGCAGGCCGGCATTCCTGAGGGCTACACTCTGCACGGGCTACGCCGCACATTCGGCACTTATCTCGCCGAATGCAACATCCAAGCACGCGCCATCATGGAGGCGATGGGGCATTCTTCCATGACGGTGACGGACGAATATGTCCGAGAGGCCAACAAGAAGCGAATCGCTGTCGACATAGCCCGCGCCATCAACGAGCGTGAGGCCAAACGCGATGCGATGAAGCAGCGAGCGGCCCTGCGCGTCGTCAAGTAGGTGAGATCAACCGGCCATGCGCAGGGTGCTACATCGGCCGCCCATTCTCTTTGGGCCCATAACGGGCCCAAAACGTTTTGGGCCGAGGCATATTTTTATCAATGAAATCAATGGTTATGGTGGTGCAGGCAGTCATTGGCGAACCAGTCTCTGTCTGATTTTCCCTATTAGAGCCCGAAAAACAGCGAATTTCTGGCGATTTTGAGCGGCCGAGCCAATTCCGGCCTGAAATCTCACAGTAGTTTCAACGCGTTGTCCAGGAATTCCCTATTCGCCCTAACAGGGAAATGAAAGTAGTCCAACAGGGAAACGCCACGTGCGTCAGGCGCGGGAAATGCGCATCGCTTGCTTGACTTTGAGCGGCCTAGCGACTGGGTTGTCTCACCCACCGAATCCGTCCCCAAGCCAAAAATGCCGCACACCTTCACCCGCCAAGAATTGTATGACCTCGTTTGGTCGACCCCTATCGTCACGCTTGCTGAGCGGTTCGACATATCGGACGAGGGCTGGCGAAGACTTGTGCTCGCTATCAGATACCCGTTCCCGGCCGCGGCTATTGATCGAATGGGCCAAACAGCGGCTGGCTCACATCGAAGCGCAGAACCAACTTGATGTGCTGACTTCGAACCTGCGCGAGCAAAATCTCTTTCCCGACCCAGACGATTTGGATAATCCTGAGGGTGATCCGCCACCGCCAAAGACCCTGTGGGGCTAGCAACGCATTGCAAACGACCTGCTCAGACGGTGGGCCAGCGCCCTGCATCCCGTCGGCCCAATTGAGTTGCAGGTTCGAGGTGAGCTGTGCCTTGCGAAACAGGTCTTTACCTTCCGGGCTGTTTGCGGACGACACGCCGATCCAGTCGATATCGCGCCGCGGCGTCATGATATCGGCGATGCGCCGATCGCCAATGTTGAAGACGCGCTCGACGAGCTCCTGCTGGGTCTGGTGAAGCAGCCCTGCCTCCTGGCTCGCCGCGACAAGCAGCTTCAGCTCTAAGCGAATGCAGGGACTCCTCGCCCGTCCCTAGCCGCAATCCTCAGAGACGCAACACCAGATTGCCAAGACCGTTCAAAGCGAGGATCGCCGGCCTGAGCAGGAACAGGAACAGGCCTAGCGGCCGCACCACCCAGAGTGCCGTGCCCTCGCTACGCTGAAGCGCCAGGCTTTTCGGCGCCAACTCGCCCAGAACGATGTGGAGAGCAGTGATGATAATAAAAGCAATTGCTACGGCGATTATATGGGATCCGGCGGTGGCAAGAGACCCCATCGCTCCGACCAGCAGTGGCTCGATCAGATGGGCGAGTGCAGGTTCGCCAACCCAGCCAAGCGCCAGCGACGAAATGGTGATACCCAGCTGGGTCGCGGCAAGATTGGCATCGAGATTCGCCAAGGCTCTTTGAAGCAGCCCGGCATTCAAGCGTCCAGCGGTAGCAAGTTCGTCGACTCGGCTCCGCCTGACCGCCATCAACGCAAATTCCGCAGCGACAAAGAAGCCATTTGCGCCAACGAGTACTAGAACCAACAGAATTCCAAGAATGTCGCGTAGACTACCATCGTCCGCCGGCATGATATCCTCTGCTGGATCTGACTGGCGGGATCTGTGAAGCGTATTTGGCGCTATTGCGCAACCGCATTGGGCTCAGAATTATCACGCGGAGCTGCTGCCCCGACGCGGGGACTCTGGCTTTGGACAGCGTTAGGAAGAAGTGATTTGCCAGACCGCTACGCCGGCTAGAACAATTCCGGCAGCGCCTTCGATCGTCCGCGAAATGGCATCGAACAGGCGTGGCCGGCTGTCGAAGAAATGCACTAGGCGCTCCCGAAACAGGATCGACAACACCGCAACGCAAGACAGCGTCAGCGCCACGCCGGCCATCATGGTGATTGCAAACAGGATACCGGCGAGCGGAACGCCTCTGGATATTGCGAAGGTCATCACGAAAAGCGTCAGCGGGCATGGGATCAAGCCGGCCATGACGCCGACGGCCTCGCCCTCATGCTTGTGGTGATGGCCGTGGCTCAATGCGCGCCAGAGCATCCAGACGCCTATGAGTCCAAGCAGCCCGCGACTGACGTCTTCTAGTAGCGGCGCGCGGCCAACACTGCCCAGGGCAATAGACACCAACGGTAGCGAGAGCGCCGCGATCAGCACGGCAATCGTCACATGCGTGAAGGAAAGTGTCAGTGATACCCGAAGACCGCGCGAAACCTTTGCGTCCGAACCGGCCAAATACGTGGCCAGTAGGGCTTTGCTGTGACCCGGCGTCAGCGCATGCGCTGCACCGAATAACACGCCCATCGGCAGAAAGGCCGTGAAGGCCAGCCAATCGCCGCCGGCCGAAAGCAGTTTGATCTGCTCGGCCAGCGCCAGGTAGATCGTGCGTTGGAAGTCGACCAGCGTCTGGAACATGGCCATCGAACCGGCTCCGGGTCAGCCGCAGGTCAATTCGAGGCGTGTCGCGAAAATCTTGCCGAGATCGGTCCCTGTTGGGTCACTGAAGAACGCGTCTGTCAGGCTTTTCTGGTTCTGTGCGATGGCCGTGTCCGGATCTGGACGGACGACCGCGCGTGAGCAGCCTACAGGCAGGCCAGCCACAGCAATCTTGTCGTCGTCGGTAAAATCGATCGCCGTGTAGAAGGTCGGGTCATATACGCCGATGCTGACTTTTCCAGCAAGAGCCAACGGGTCCTTCGGCTGCGTTTCGAACTGGACAACGAGCTGATCATTCTCAAAGCTGACGCTGAACTTCGGTGGCGGCGCCATCGTCACGTCCTTGCCGTTCAAGGTCACCATCTGAAAGTAGTTGTACCCGGCCAGCGACGCATGGACGGTGAGAGCAACCTCATCGAGTTCTTTTGTATCAAGAACAAGGTCGGAATTCTTGTCGAATTCCATCAGCACAGTGCTGGAAAAGAGGTCGTCGAAACGCCAGAGATGCCGAAGTGATTTGACCGTGCGGTCTTGACCGACGGTCATGTCCAGCTTCGCTTCGGCAAAGACATGGGGATGGGCACTCGCCGCCGCGGCGGAAGCGAGCAACAGCGCGACGCCTGATACCATGCCCGTCAGTCGCATTTTCACTCGCACTTCATCGTTTCCGGTCAGGCAGCACGTCTGGCATTGCAAGCAGGCCGAAATGGGACATGCGGTTAAGGTGGGCCGCTCAAGATCAAATCACGCTCAGCGTCATGGCGGCAAGAACAAGATAACGGCCGACCTTGGCCGCAGTGACCAGCAAGAGGAAAACCCGAAAAGGCTCGCGCAGGACGCCCGCGACGACGGTCAGCGGATCACCGACAATTGGCAGCCAACTCAGCAGAAGCGACCACTTCCCGTAACGGCGATACCACACTTGTGCGCGGTTTAGTTGCGTTTGGTTCGCCGGAAACCACCGCCGGTCCCGAAAGCGCTCAATGCCTCGGCCGAGCAACCAGTTAATCACCGACCCAAGCACGTTGCCGACGCTCGCGACTCCGACTAGCAACCAGGGCGAATAATCCGCAAGCAAGAGCCCGATCAGCACCGCTTCCGATTGCATCGGCAAGATCGTCGCGGCGATGAAGGCTGCCAGGAAAAGACCAGCGTAGGCTGCGAGATCGGTCATTGAACAGCGTATCTGTCTGTCGACCTAATGATGGTGACCTTCGGGTTCGACCATCTTGAACGGTAGCACCTGTTCGCGATCCTTGGCCTTCAGGACCAGTCTTGCCTCGAATTCATGCGGCTCGGCAGGGGTGACTGTGCTCTCAAGGCGATGATGATTGTCGGCGACAGGATCGAGGTGCAACGTCTCCGGCCCCTCTGGCCGGTCGATGATCACCGTCGCCGTCAAATCGTCGGCATGCCGGTCGATCGTCAGACGCATCCGCTCGCCAGCCGGTGTATCGACGATTTCCAATGTCCCTTCAGCCAGATCACAGGCGACCTTGAAGGGCTCCGGCGCATGATGGTGAGCATGAGAGGTTTCCGCGCCAGTGACGGCCGGGCTCACCAAGCGAACGTTGGCTTCGGCCAACGCCGGCAAGTGGGCGAACAGCTCCTGTTTGAGGGCTTCAGTTACACCCAGCACGTCGTTGGCCGTCGCCATCTCCGGAACACTGATGGCCACGTCGGCATGCAGGCGGTGGCCGATCCAGCGCGCCTGCACGCTTTGGACACGCTCGATGCCGGATACATGCTTGGCGGCATGATGGATTTCATCGACGATGCCAGGCTCGACGCCGTCGAGCATGCGGGTCAACACGGCTTTCGACGACTGCCATACGATGGCGAAGATCGCCAGCGTGATCAACAGTCCGATGATCGGATCGGCAAGCGGAAAGTCTAGCCACACGCCAATAGCGCCAAGCACGACCGCCAGACTGGTAAAGCCGTCGGTGCGGGCATGGTAACCATCCGCGATCAGCGCCGCGCTGTTGATCTCGCGGCCGACACGGATACGGAACACAGCGACGGCCTCGTTGCCTAAGAAACCTATGATGCCGGCTATGGCGACCCAGCCAAGAAATGCGATCGGCTGCGGATTGATCAACCTGTCGATCGCCTCGTAGCCGGCAACGATGGCGCTGAACAGGATGATGAGGACAATCAGAATGCCGGCCAGATCCTCGACGCGGCCCAGCCCGTAGGTGAACGTCTCGCTCGGTTTGCGACGGGCCAGCATGAAGGCGACCCACAATGGGATAGCGGTGACCGCGTCGCCGACATTGTGGATCGTGTCGGCCAGCAGTGCCACGCTGCCGGAGAGGAACACGACCACGAGCTGAAGCGCCGCCGTGATGGCCAGAACGACGAATGACCATTTGATCGCCCAGATGCCGCGCGTCGTCGTGGCGATCGTCGGGTCGATGACGCCATGGGTGTGACCATGGCCGCCCTCGCCGTGATCATGTCCGTGGCCGCCCATGCCGTGCGTCATCGGGCCGAATCCGAACCAATCGCGAACTTTGTCCATCATGGCGCTTCTCACAGGTATTTGGTGATATCCTTGAACTCGTCGATCGAGCGGCGCTGCTCGAGCGCCAGCGGTCCGACGACGTCCTCAAGGCAGTGGTTGAGGTGGTCTTGGATCAGCGTCTTCTTGGCCTGGGCGATGGCCCTCTCCACGGCATGAAGTTGCTGGGCGATGTCGAGGCACGGTCGACCGGCCTCGATCATCTCGACGATCCCGCGCAGATGGCCGTCGGCGCGCTTCAGCCGCTTGATGATGGCAGGATGGGTTTCGTGGACGTGGGGACGCTCATTCATACCTTGATGCTATCCCCCCAGAGAGGATATTCCAAGCCTCAAAGTGGCCTCGATTCTGGTGCACGCAACCATTCGTTAGGATTTTAGAGAATAATCGTTAAGCATGCCGAATTGGATCCATAGCATAGCCTTTCGTCTCATCGTCGCTTTCGCGATGACTCTCGGCGTGCTGGTCTCCCCAATGGGTGGTTCGGCCTCGCATAGCCCGATGGCGCTCGCTGCCGCCGAGGCAGCGCGTCACGCAGAGCTGGCAGCACAGATCGAAAAACACGGCCACAGCCATGACGATGGCGAAGCCGATGAGCAGAGCTTTGGTCATACCCACGGCCACAATCCGGCCGACCACACCCATGAGACGGCGAGCACGCTTCCGGGCTTCGCGCAGCCAGCACCGCCGATAGGCCGGAGCTGGCTGGTTTACCCGCCTTCGTTTGCCGACCTCAAAATCCGTTTCCGGCTTGAGCGCCCTCCCAGGCAGATCGTCATCGCATGATCGCGGCCGCACGCGCGGCCATCCTCAACGACGACGATTGGAATTCTCATGCAAGGATCCTTCTACGAGGGTCCGCCACGCACGCCTTGCGCGCGCTGGCGGTTGGCCCTTCCTATGCTCATTGCTCTCCTGACCCTTCCATTGCTTGGGGCGGTTGCCCTCGCCCATGCCGTTGCCGAAGGCGACAAGGGCTATATCCAGGAGATCACGGGCATCAATCTGCTGCCCTTCATCTATCTCGGCGCCAAGCACATGGTGACGGGATACGACCACATCCTGTTCCTGTTCGGCGTGATCTTCTTCCTCTACCGGATGAAGCACATTGGCATCTATGTGAGCCTGTTCGCGCTCGGCCATTCCACGACCATGCTGCTTGGCGTCTATTTCAAGGTGGGCATCAACAGCTACATCATCGACGCGATCATCGGCCTGTCGGTCGTCTACAAGGCGCTCGACAATATGGGCGCTTTCCAGAGGTGGCTCGGTTTCCAGCCGAACACCAGGATCGCGACGCTGATCTTCGGCTTTTTCCACGGCTTCGGCCTGTCGACGAAGATCATCGAATACAACATCTCGCCCGACGGGCTAGTGCCAAATCTTCTTGCCTTCAACGTCGGCGTTGAGATTGGCCAGCTTTTGGCGCTCGCTGCCATCCTTATTGTCATGGGCTACTGGCGCCGGACCGACAGTTTCTGGCGCCACGCATACACCGCCAACACCATCATGATGACCGCCGGGTTTGTGCTGATCGGCTATCAGCTCACCGGCTGGGTCGTCTCCTGAGCCTCCAAGTAAAGATCCCAAAAAAGGAATTCTCCTATGTACAATACCGACATCCCGACCCGCGCCGAGCTGCCGACATCCATGCAACTCCTTCGCTCTACCGTCATCGCAATTCTCGCGGCAGCTGCCATCCTTGTGACCATCGTGCTGCCGGCCGAATACGCCATCGATCCCACCGGCGTTGGGCGAGCGCTCGAGCTCACCGAGATGGGCGAGATCAAGACACAACTGGCCGAAGAGGCCGAGCATGACCGCCTTCGCGAACTGCAAAACGGCACTCCGATCGCCGTGCCAGCCCGAGATCAGCAGTCGAGTCTTCTGGAGCGCGTCTTCGCTGAACTGGTGATGGGTTCCGCCTCTGCCCAGGAACTCCGGACAGACGAAATGTCGGTCACCCTGAAGCCCGGCGAAGGAGCTGAGATCAAGCTCGTCATGGCCAAGGGCGCACAGGCACAATACTCTTGGACGGCCAATGGCGCGGCGGTGAACTTCGACACCCATGGTGACGGCGGCGGCGAAAACATTTCATACGAGAAGGGCCGCGGGGCTGCAGAGGACGAGGGCGTACTTGAGGCAGCGTTTGACGGCAATCACGGTTGGTTCTGGCGTAACCGCACCGATGCCGACGTCACCGTGACGCTGAAGACGAACGGTGCCTACACCGACATCAAACGGATGATGTGAACGATACGTCAATTTTATCCGGCGCCGTTTGGCGCCGGAGTGACGCGCTGTTCATTGCCACGACCTCACTGTTTGGCGCACCACCGTCCCGTGAGCATTCGTGTCGAGGTAGGCGGCGGCGTGGTGAATTGGTGCGCCGCTAGGCTGTGTCAACGTGTCATGCCGCATTGGCTGTTGGCGAAATCAGCGCCGAACGTTTGCCGCGATGGAGATCCTTGGCAAACACGCAAGCCGAACTGTGCCCAGGAGATAGCTTCAAGGCCGGTGGCATCTGTTGTTTGCATTCTTCGACCACCAAGGGGCAGCGAGTCCGGAACCTGCAGCCGGATGGTGGATTCGTAGGGCTCGGCACCTCCCCGATCATGACCGGAACCCTGCGCTGCTTTTCGGCGATCGGATCCACCTCCGGTGTCGAGGCCAGCAACATCTGCGAATAGGGATGGCCTGGGTGATCGTAGAGTTCCTGCGATGGCCCGTGCTCCACGATCTTGCCGAGGTACATCACGTAGACGCGCGATGCAGCCTGCCTGACCAACGCAAGGTCGTGGGCAATGAACAGGCACGCCACCCCAAAATCTTTCTGCAGGTGCAGGAAAAGGTTCATCACTTGGGCTCGGATGGACAAATCCAGTGCGCTAACTGGTTCATCGCAGATCAGCACTCTTGGATTCACGGCGAGGGATCGGGCAATCGCAACGCGCTGGCGCTGCCCTCCGGACAGTTCCCGCGTGTGCCGATCCTTCAAAGCGTCCGCCAGTCCGACCTGATCCAGGAGCGCCTTGGTACGATGGTTGCGGTCGGATTGTGATTTCAACCCGCTGATCAGCAACGCTTCATCGATCGTCTCACCGACCGTCTGTCTGTCGTTCAGGGACGAATATGGATCCTGAAACACGTATTGGAGCGCCCTGCGGCTTTCGCGCAGTGCTGCACCGGAGAGTGTGGTGAGGTCCACTCCATCAAGCAGGACTCGTCCCGCGCTTGCCTTTTCGAGACCCACAATGGTGCGGCCCAGCGTCGACTTTCCGCAACCGGACTCGCCTACCAGACCGACGATCTCGCCCGGATAGAGCTCGATCGAGACGTCGTCGACGGCATGGATGAACTTGCCTCGCTGAACGCTTTTGAAGCGCGTCTGCAGGTTTTCGACTTTCAGAACAGGACCGTGCGTCATGCTGCTGCCTTCCTTTGGTTGACAACCGCGCAGGCCACGACAACAGCGCTGTCGACCGACCGCGCAAGTGGAGGGCGGCTTGCGGTGCATGCGGGAATTGCGAGCTCGCAGCGCGGGGCAAAGGCACAGCCTTTGAATGGCGCGCCCAGCGTTGGCGGTATCCCGGGAAGACCGCGAAACTCCGAACCGATCGGGTCTTCCCGCCGTGGGATCGCGTTGATCAGCCCTCTCGTGTACGGATGGCGTGGGGTAACGAGGACCTTGTCCACGGGACCTCGTTCGGCGGCCCGAGCCGCATACATGACAACGATGTTGTCGGCCGCTCCGGCGACTACCCCCATATCGTGGGTAATCAGCACCATGGCCATGTTGAGCCGCCGCTGCAGGTCCTTGAGCAGGCGCAGGATTTGAGCCTGGACCGTCACATCGAGAGCGGTCGTAGGCTCGTCCGCGATCAGAAGTTTTGGCTCGCCGGCCAGCGCAATGGCAATTACGATGCGTTGCCTGAGACCACCCGACAGTTCGTGGGGGAATTGACGAAGTCGCGCTGCTGGATCCGAGATGCCGACCAGCTTGATGAGTTCCAACGCCCGCTCCTCCGCAGCGCGTGGGGTCATCTTGAGATGGAGCTCCGCCATCTCGGCGATCTGCCTTCCAACACGGCGGACGGGGTTCAGCGCGCTCATCGGATCCTGGAAAATGAATCCGATCGACTTGCCTCGTACCTTACGGATCTCGGATTCCGGCAGGCCGATCAATTCACGCCCATCGAAGCGCACCGATCCCGACAAGTTCGTCGTCACGCCGGTCGGCATCAGACCGAGCGGCGCGAAGTTCATTACAGTCTTGCCGCTGCCGCTTTCCCCGACGATGGCAAGGCATTCTCCTTGCCGGACGGTGTAGCTGACGCCATCGACGGGGCGTACCGCGGCCTTCGCGGTCAGGAGATCGACCGTCAGATTGCTGACGTTCAAAAGGGGTTCGTCATGCATCCGAATTCTCCTTGGCCCAGCCGGCGACCTCAATTCTGCGCAAGGCAAGCGTCCGCCTCGAAAGCGGCTTGGGAATGCGATTAAGTGCTATGGATTCGCCGAGGATGTTGAAGCCGATCACCGCAGCGGTCAGGGCCAGGCCGGGCAGGATAACCTGTCGCGGATCCGACTCGAGATACGGCAAAGCATCAACAAGCATCTGTCCCCATTCCGGCGTGGGCGGCTGAATGCCCAGACCAAGGAAGCTGAGTGTTGCGACAGCCAAAGCGGCTGTCCCGGCATCCGCCGTCGCATAGACCATGACCGCGCCGATGGTGCCGGGGAGCAAATGGCCGAAGTAAATGCGCCATGGGCTGGCGCCCAGCACACGCAGGGCTTCGATATGCGGCTTGCTCATGATGCTGACCGCCACGGCCCGGCTGATACGACCGCTCATCGGCCACCATGCCAATGACAGAGCCAGTACCATGGTCCAGTAGCCCGGCCCGACGATCCCGATCACGGCAAGGGCAGTGATCAGGCTTGGGATGGACAGTCCGACGTCGACGATGCGCATCAGCAGGTCGTCTACCCAACCGCGGTGGTAGCCAGCGATGGTCCCCATGGCGACACCGACCGTCATTGCAATGATGAGGACCGAGCCAACGCTGACCAACGACGTATTCGCCGCAATGATCAGGCGGCTGAGCGTATCGCGCCCGAGATGGTCGGTGCCGAGCCAATGTGCGGCAGTTGGTCCCAGGCCGGTCTCCAGTAAGTTCTGTGCGCTGGGATCTTGTGGAGCGAGCCATGGCGCGAAGCTGCCCAGGGCGAGGAAGAGGCCGATCACGATCAAGGCCACGCGGGGCAACTTGTTCAACCGGGCGAATGCAGGCTTTAATCTATTCATGGTCAGCTCCATTGGCGCCGGACACGTGGATCGGTCATCAGAACTGCGAGATCGACGATCAGATTCACCACGATGAAGAAGGCGAGGAAGATCAACAGGCAGGCCTGCACGACCATGAAGTCCCGAAACTTCACGCCTTGGAGAAAGTAGTCGCCCACGCCCTGCCAGGCGAACAGCGGTTCAACGATGATAGCAGTTGCGGTCATCAGGCCGACCTGGGTTCCCAGTGCGTTGATGAACACAGGTATGATGTTTGGCAGCGCGTCCCGGAACAGGATGGCGGTCCGTCCCAGACCTTTGCTTTTGGCCGTCAACACGAAGGGGCTGGCCATGGCCTCTTCCAGTCCCACACGAACGACACGGCTGAGCACGGCGGCGGGCAGCACCGCGACAGTGACCCATGGCAGCACCCAACTTTCCGGACCGCCGAAGCCGAAGGATGGAAAGAGCTGAAAGGTGACAGAGAAACCATAGATCATCAGCGCCCCGACGAAGAATGTCGGTGTCGATGCGCCGAGAAGAGCCAAACCGCGCGAAACGCGGTCCGGCAGTCTGTAGGGCCAGAAGGCACCCAGGAATCCGAGAGCCAGGCCGAGCAGGGTCGCAACCACGGCGCTGCCAACGATCAGGGTACCGGTGACCAACATGCGCTTTGGCAAGTCCGCACTGACTTCCTGGCCCGTTCTGTAGGAGATGCCAAAATCTCCTCGGACTGCATCGCCGAGCCAACCCGCGTAGCGCATCAGCAGGGGCTTATGCAGTCCGATCTCTTCGGCAACCTTTTCGACGTAACCCGGGGTTGCAACTGCTCCTCTGAGTTCAGCGATGAGAACAGCGACATTTCCCGGAGCCGAAACAACCAGGGTAAAGCAAACCAGAGACGCCATGAACAGCAGTACGAGGGAGTGCCTCAGCCTCTTGCTGATGAAGTGGATCAACGCGCCCTCCCTCTACTCGGCCAGCACGATATTTTCGTATGGCATATCGTATTCGGTGACCGGGCTGGTGAAGCCCTGGACCCGCTTGGAGTGCGCCCAGATGCTGGGAACGTAAACCAACGGCGCTATCGCGTCGTTGTCACGCAGCCAGTCGTAAACCTTTTGGATCGATGGCGCGATCTGATCCCCGGTTGCCGCTGTCGCAGCGTTGATCAGCGGGTCCAGGTTGGCCGGATCGGTGAACAGCTTGCCCTCGACATCGTTTTTGAAGGTCGAGAGGCACAAGGCCACCACCGTGCCGAACGGATCGTAAGGAGCCCCGTAGGTCAGGAAGAAGCCGAGATCGTATTTCCGTTCGAGCATGTCGGTGTGCTTAGAAGCGTGGTCGACAGAGCGGACGATCAAATTGATGCCGATTTCCTTCATCTCGGATTGTATGACTTCGGCCACGACGCGAGAGCCGGGAACGGCGTCGGGACTGACGACAATCTCAAGCGTCAGTGGCGTGCCGTCCTTGGAACGCACGGGACCACCCGTCCAACCCGCCTTCTCCAGGAGCGCTGATGCGGCCGCAACGTCGCGAACTGGGGCATCATGCTGGGTGCCAGCAAATGGCAATGCATCGGAGAACAGGTTGCCCGCCGGTCGGGCAAAGCCTTGGTAGAGCGCCTGGGAAATCGCCGCGCGATCGATCCCTATGCTGACGGCCTTGCGCACTTGCGGATCCTTGAGCGCTTCGGTGCGATCGGGATTGAAAGCCATCACCAGTGTGACGTTGCCGGGATCGATGACCACGTTGAGCCCTGCGGCCTCGAGCTGCTTTGCCTCAACGGGGGTAAGCGGCGCGATCCAAAACCCGCCGACGAGATCGATCTCGCCAGCGCGCAGGGCGGCAACCCGCGCGCGCGGATCAGGGATGACCTTGGCTTCGAGACGCTGATAAGTCGGCTTGTCGCCCCAGTAGCCGTCGTAGCGCTCGAAAACACTTTGTGTATCGTCAGCGCTAAGTTGACGCCAAGGACCGGTGCCGACGGGTTCGACAAATTTGCCATTCGCATCGACCGATTTGGGGCTAAGGAACCTCGGCGGCCGTGTGTAGGAAAGCTCCTGCATGAGCGCCAGCGGCGGTTCTTTGAAATGAACGGCTATCTGGTGCTCATCGATCACTTCCAACGATTGAAAATACTTGGAGCAGTTCATCCAGCTGAACTGATCGAGTCCTAGCCAACGCTCCAGATTCCACTTGCAGCTAGCTGCATCGAACACTGCGCCGTCCTGGAACGTTACCCCCTGGCGCAACGTAAGATGCAACGTCTTGCCCCCCTCTTCGATCTTCCAGTCGGTCGCAAGGCAAGGCTCGATCTGGCCGCCCTTGCCGTACCGCACCAGCGGCTCGAACATCAGGTCCTGAATGGCCCAGATCGCGTAGTGGCTCTGCGGATCAAGATTGCCCGCGGGTTTGGCGATCGCCACTCGCAATGTGCCCGCCGCCC
Organism: Mesorhizobium sp. M0140; assembly: GCF_040322475.1. Lineage (NCBI taxonomy): Bacteria > Pseudomonadati > Pseudomonadota > Alphaproteobacteria > Hyphomicrobiales > Phyllobacteriaceae > Mesorhizobium > Mesorhizobium sp. M0140. Next base: position 71,109 of record NZ_JAMYTM010000022.1, read on the forward strand.
CCTCGGCAAAGGCAAATTTGGTGAAGGTAGCATCGGTTATTGCGAGTCCTAACGCCCCTGATCCGATCTGCAGAAATGTACGCCTGTTGAATGACATGATTGCTCCTCTCGTTGCTTATTGTTCCCTGGGGCCTAGTTGCCTCGAAAGGCACTGGGGCCTTTTTTGTATAGACATATCACATTATTGTATACAATTTAATTTAGACATCGTATCCCTTCTAATAAGTTTTTGTGCTCATTTGCGCAGGTGAGGTCTGCACCGCAACCCCGCCTCGCGCGACGACCTTGCCGCGCTTGACGACCAACGCGCGCGGCCGGTGGGACACGACGGCATCGGCGAGTGTCTCGCCTTCCACCAAAACCATGTCCCCCCAGCAGCCGGGCATCAGGCCGTACCTTTCCAGCGCAAGAACTCCGGCACCGCCGCGCGTGCAGACGTCGAGGGCCCATTCGAGTTCATCGTCGCGGCGAAAATTGTTGCGCAAGCCGACAAACATCGCGCGTTCCAGCATGTCACCACTGCCGTAAGGTCCCCAGATGTCACGGATGCCGTCATTTCCGGCGCCGACGACCACTCCAGCAGATCGCAATTTGGCGACCGGAGGCGACGGCTGCGATGCCGGCCCGGTGGTAAGAATATGGATCGAAAGCTCCGCCAACTCGTCGATTAGTCGGCCGACATAATCGGCATCGTGCATGCCGAGACAGAAGGCATGGCTGACTGCCACCCTTCCCTGCATGCCGAGTGCACGGGTGCGTTCGATGATGAGTTCGAGCGAAAAGGCGCCAAGCTCTCCCGCTTCGTGCAAATGTATATCTATGGGCCGGCCAAAGCGTTGAGCGAGGTCGAAAATTGCATCGAGGTGCCCTTTGGGATCGCGATCAACCCCAGCAGGGTCCAGCCCGCCGACCACCTCGGCGCCCATTTCCAACGCCCGTCGCATAAGTTCGACAGTGCCAGGCCGGATCATCATACCGCCTTGAGGAAAGGCGACGATCTCAATATCGACGAGGTCTCGTAGCTCGTCACGAGTGCGCATGACGCCCTCTACACCGGCAAGGCCGTGCACGGTGTCGATATCGACGTGGCTACGGATATGGGTGGTGCCTTGCGCCACTGAGGCAAGCGCCTGTCGACGCGACTGGCGGACCGGATCGATACCCAAGCGGATCTTGGCTTCACGCTCGGTCTCGATCTTGTCTATCAAGCGAGGGCCGACTTCATTGCGATACCACGCCATTCCGATCATCGATTTGTCGAGGTGGGTGTGCGCTTCGACCAAGCCCGGAACGACGATGCGACCTCCGCCGTCCTCCACCAGCCCGCCCAAAGGTGAAAGCTCCGGCTCGACGCGGGTAATGCGGCCATTCTCAATAAGAATATCCACATTGGAGCCAGCCATCGGGCGCACATTTCTAATCAACAAATTGGTTGTCATGCGGTGCGCTCCTCCCAGAGGCAGCCTATCGTCTGCGGCACGGCGACGGCCGCCTGCAGGTCGTGTACGTAACTACCGCATAATTGTATACCTATTTCAAGATAAATCGTATCCCATATTGACAAAAATATATCTTGATCGATAAGTTGCGGGAGCTTAGGGGGATGCGATGACCAAATCGAGTCGAGCCGAAAACGTCTACTTGTCGCTGCGTCGCGCCATCATTGAGCAGGCGCTTCGCCCCGGTATGAAATTGCCCGAAGACGCCATCGGCGAGCAGTTCGGCGTTAGCCGGACCAGCGTACGAAACGCGCTTGTCCGACTGAGTGCCGAAGGCCTGGTGGAGGTGAGGAATAATCGCGGAGCCTGCGTCGCCGAACCGACGCTCGAGGAAGCGTTAGATATATTTTCCCTACGACGCTGCCTGGAGCGCGAGGTAGTGGACCGGCTTTCGCGAAAGATCACACCCGCTCAATTTGCGGCACTTGAGGGCCACGTCAAACTTGAAAGGGACGCAGTAAACACGAGCGGACCATTATCGATACGGCTGGCGGGCGAATTCCACATTCTGCTGGCCGAACTCACGGGATCGAAGCCGCTGACCCGTTATGTCAGCGAGATTGTATCGCGCTGTTCGCTGATCCTAGCCTTGTACAGCCGTCCGCACTCCGATCAGTGCGGCGTCGACGAACACGTCGAAATCATTCAGGCGCTGCGCCAACACAATCCCGAGCGCGCCATGCATGCGATGGAACACCATCTCGAGGCACTCGAGGCTCGGGCGCAAATCAGCGATCAAACTGAGCCCGACGTTCGCTCCATCCTGAGTACATACGCTCAGGCAGGGTGACCAACTCTCAAGCAGCTTGGCAAAATTCAGGAGGATATAATGCTCAACCCCCAGCCCGAGCCGGTGGGGCAGCGGAGCCGCGTGAGCATCGACTTCGCCCGCATCTCGGCACGCGAACGCTACAAGCTGCTGATCGGGGCAGTGGTGCCTCGGCCAATCGCTCTGGTGACCACACGACACCCCGACGGGACTGTCAATGCTGCGCCCTACAGCTTCTTCAATTGCCTCTCGGCCGATCCTCCAATCCTAGCCCTGGGTGTGGAGAACCATAATGACATGTCCTTCAAAGATACGACGCTCAACATCCGACTGACTGAGGAATTCACAGTCAACATCGTGGACCATGCGCTGGTTGACGCCATGAACGTCTGTGCCGTCCCATTTCCTTCCCACATTGACGAACTGGCCGAGGCCGGACTGACGCCTGTGCCCGGTGAGACGGTCCAATGCCCCTACATTTTCGAAGCGCCTATAGCCTTCGAATGCCGCCGACATTTGACGCTTGGCCTGGGTAAGTCGCGCGAGATTGTCCTTGGTCAAGTTATGCGGATGCACATTCGTGAGGATCTTGTTGACCAGGAGCGTTTCTATATCGATCAACTCGCGCTAGACGCCGTCGGCAGAATGGGTGGACACGGTTATTCGACCACCCGCCACCAGTTTGACCTGCCAACGATGTCGCATGAGCAATGGTTGGCAATGAGGCCTATGCCACCCAACACCGATGGATAGCGCCCTGATCGCGCAACGCGCTCGTCGCTTCAATCATCCTTCCTGATCGTGCAGAGACGCTGCCTGCGGCCAAGGACCCTGCCGATGCCGGGCTGGGAGAATATTCACTGCAGCTGGGCTACAGCGCACTGGAAGCTGTTATAACCCTTTGCGGCAAAGGGTTTCAAGATCCGCCTTTGTCATTTCCTCGATGCCGAGCGCAGGAAGAATATCATTATCTCCCTTGAGATCCCGGCCATAAGCCGCCGACAAGATGGAAATTCCGGATTCATGGAGTGTCGCCGGATTTCCGCTGATCTTCCCCAGAACGGCAGTCGGTAGCAGGCCGAACGGAACATCCTCGAGAATATAGCGGCTCTGGATGGTTGTCGGGCCAAACCCGCCGCGGCCTAGACGATCCATCTCCTGGTTCATGTCCGAAACAGTGCTCATGGGCACATGAAACGACAATGAAAAATGTTCCTGGACCGTACGAACCGCGATACCGAAATGGGCAGCGATGGCCAACCGTTCGGCATCCAGAGCCTCGATCAAGCGACCAACGGCAGGAGTGACATTTCCCCCTTGGCTCCACTGCTCGGCCTTTTCCATGCGTGTGAGATTGAGAAGGGCAATTCCCAGATGGTTCTGCGGATTGAGGTTGCTGAGCGCAATCGCCAGCAGACCATCCCGCTTGACGAAACGATTGCCGAACAAGGCCGTGCAAAGCTCGTACCCTTGGTCGAGCGCATCGAAAGGCAGCGTCGCAACATCAAGCTTCTGGCGAATGGAAGTGACATTGACTTCGGTTGATCCGAGCTGGCGGCCAGTCAGTAGCGTTGTGCCCCAAACGACGATCGGCAACCTGACCTTGCGCTCGGCCAACCGCTTCCAGAGATACAGAGCCCCGAACGAACTATGCGAACTGATGATGACCGGAATTCCATCTGCCAGATGAGGGACGGCGGCGTCCATCACCATCTTGTGGCCGTAAGCCGGAAGCGCGATCACCACCACGTCCGCGTGCTCGATAGCATCTCTGCAATCCTTGGCAATGCGCACCGGCACCGTCGCCTCGATATCCCCCGTCGCCTTCAACAATTCGCCAGTAGCCAACGTTCTGGTGCGGTGTCCCGACGGTGACCAAAGTGTTGGCGAGTGTCCCGATTGTGCCAAATAGGCCGCAAGGCCATAGGCAATTGCTCCGGCGCCCAGAATACTCACGCGCATAACATTCCTCCTGTTGCAGGCTTTATGGTTCGAGAATCCTTGTAGTCCCGGCCTACAAGTTTTTTCATCACGAGGTTTCGAATTGGAGTCACCTCGGTTGCCCCCAGCCGTTTCGATCAAGGGCTCCGGCTCTGAGCCGGCAAGCGCCGCTGAGAACATTAGTTTCCGCTTGACATATATCAAAAATGAATGAGACGATGTCAATCATACGTATTTCACATGTAGGGAGAATATGGAAACTCGGGACCTTCAGACCTTCCTTGCGGTGGCTGCCAGCGGCAGCATTACCAAGGCGGCTGACATGCTCGGGCGTTCCCAACCTGCGGTGACACGCACCATTCAGGATCTTGAGGGCGAACTTGGCTTCGAATTGCTGCACCGGGTCGGTCGACGGGTGCAGCTATCTGAAGAGGGTGTCGCATTTGAAGAAGAAGCGCGGCGACTGCTGATGTCCTTCACCGAACTCGCGGCGCGGGCCAAGATGATCGCCGCCGGCCGGGGTCGGATCCTGCAGATTGTCACAACCTCCGCGATCGGCACTGGCCTGATCCCGACGGCCATGGCCGAGCTCAAGGGTATCGAGCTTCCGCACGAGACACATCTCGGACAGTTTCTTCCCTCCATCGTGGCCCAGGAAGTGCGCAGCGGTCGTGCCGAGATCGGCTTTTCAAGCCTGCCGCTCGATACACCCGGCCTGGATGTCCTGCGGCTCTATTCGGCGCCCGATGTTGCTGCTGTGCGGGAGGACGATCCGCTGGCAGAACTCGACGTCATACCGCTTTCGGCCTTTGCCGGCCGTCGCGTCGCTACCTTGCTCAACCCGCTGCGTTTCCAACTGCACGTCTCCAAGGCATTGGCCGCCAGGGGTATCGACACCGGGCCAGTGATCCGGACGAATACTGCCTATGGCGCGTTGCAGCTTGTGCGCCGGACCGGCGTTGCCGCTGTCATTGATCCCCTCACCGCCTATGGCGTGGCCTTGCCAGGGGTCGCCATCCGCCCGATTGACGCGACCGTTCTCTTTTATTGGGGGGTTGTGGCTGCCGAAAAACGTCCCCTTCGTCCAGTCGCACAGGCGTTGATGGAGGCGGTCGAAGCGGTGGCTGAACGATCGATAGTCGGCTTCAAGAAACTCGATCCGGCCTTGGCCGGCCAACTGGTGACCGATCCTGCATCCGCCACAAATCACGGAACGGGGATATGAAGCATTCCCCCACCGCGCCAATTTTGACAAGTCTTGCCGCGCTCGAGGCACAGCTGGCGCAGGATCTCGACTTCCTCGAACTGCCTGCCAGGCCATGGGTCCCGGCACGTTCGCACGATGGTGTCCCTGTCCGTGACGTCGTGGTGATCGGCGCCGGCATGTGTGGACTTGCTGCCACGGCAAAGCTGGTGCTGACGGGGATAACCAATGTCGTCGCCTATGACGCGGCTCCGGCAGGGCTCGAAGGGCCGTGGGTAACGTTTGCCCGCATGCAAACGCTCCGGTCGCCGAAAACCCTGCACGGTCCGTCGCTCGGCCTGCCGCAATTGACGTTCCGCGCCTGGTTCACGGCGCAATGGGGCGTTGAGGCCTGGCGGTCGCTGGACAAAATCCCCAAGGGCCAGTGGATGGATTACCTGGTCTGGTACCGCAAGGTCCTGGCTCTGCCATTGCGCAACAGCGTGCGCATGACCGCCGTCGAACCCGTTGGTGATCTGATTGCGATCGATATCGAAGGCGCGGAATCCGGCCGGGTTCTCACCCGTCGTCTGGTTCTGGCCACCGGTCGCTCCGGTCTGGGCGGTATTGCCGTACCCGATTTCCTCAACGGGATCGATCGCGCCTATTGGGCCCATTCTGCCGACGACATCGATTTCGATGCGCTGAAAGGCAAGCGTGTGGCAGTTATCGGCGCCGGTGCCTCTTCCATGGACAATGCTGCGACCGCACTCGAGGCGGGCGCCGGTTCTGTCGACATGTTGATCCGGCGCAAGGAGATGCCGCGCATCAACAAGCTGACCGGCATCGGCAGCCCGGGTGTCGTACTCGGCATGCATGAATTGCCCGATGCCTGGAAGTGGAAGTTCTTCGACTACACCGCCTCCACCCAGACGCCGCCGCCGCGTTCATCCACGCTTCGCGTGTCTCGCCACGCGAATGCCCGGTTCTTTCTCGACTGCGGCATCGTTGCGGTAAGGGAAGATCCGGAGGGCCTGCTGATCGAAACCACACAAGGGCTGATGCGCTACGACTTCCTGATCGCGGCAACCGGTTTTTCAAATGACTTCAACGGCCGCCCGGAATTCGCGGCGATCGCCCCACATATCCGCACCTGGTCGGATGGCCGATATAGGCCGGATATGGGGCCGGGTCGTGCAGGCATGTCGGACGCGCCGGATCTCGGTCCTGCCTTCGAGTTTCGCGAACGCGTCCCCGGCTCCTGCCCGATGCTTGCACATATCCACTGCTTCAACGACGCCGCCATGCTAACGCACGGCAAGGTCTCCGGCGACATCCCGGCCGTCAGCGCCGGTGCCGACCGTCTTGTGCGCGGCATTGCCGCATCGCTGTTTGCCGAGGATGTCGAAACCCACTTCGCCAATCTGATCGCCTACGACACGCCCGAACTTCTGGGCGACGAGTGGGTCGATTCAACACCCTTGTTGCACAAGGAGGCCGCGCTGTGATTGACGCAATGGACAAGGCAGCGGGTCTTTCACCGGACGATGCCCTTTTCGCTGCACGGCGGTTTCGGCCCGAATTCGTGCGAGGGGCCGAGGAATGTCGCCTCTCGGTGCTGCACCCGGCAAACGATCAGGGGCTGGCGCCGAATTTGCGTGTTGCTCTTGCCCGTCGCATGGCCGCCCTGAATGCCGATCCGGTCCTGGTGGCCGAATATGATGTTCAGCTGGATCAGCTTGATCCTACAGAGCAGCTTCTGGCTGTAGCCCAGGGCGAGACGGCTCTGGAAGAACCATTGGCGACTATCGCCCGGCACGCCGACCTGGTCACGGTGACGCCAAAAAAGGCCGAGGCGAGCGACATCGCCCTGCTCGCCCAGGCCGGATTGAGCAATCCTCAGATCGTCGCGCTCTCCGAACTGATTGCCTTCGTCAACTTCCAGACGCGGGTAGCGACCGGCTTGCGATTGATGAGGTCGGCATGATTTCCTCGGTGCGCCTGAAGCCGCTGAACTGGCAGCCATACATCGCGCCGGTCAAGCTATCCGAAGCCACGCCGGAACAGCTTGAAGCGATGAAGGTTACGCCTTCGGCCAAGAAAGTTTCGGAATATGTGCGCACCCTTGCGCATGACCCAGAGAGCTATCTTGCCCGCACGGTTCTGTTCAACGCAATCATGTATGTCGAAGGCGGGCTCGCCCGTCCCGACCGCGAACTTGGCGCATTGGGGGCCTCGATCGTCAATGGCTGCAAATTCTGTGCCGTTGTCCACGCCCGCCGGCATGCGGAGTTGACCAAGAGCGACCAAGTGGTCACCGCACTTTATCTCGACAAACCTGAAGCGCTCGGCCAACGCGATGCGGCAATCTACAGCTTTGCCCGCCGCCTGTCGGCGGCGCCGTCGGAAGCGACGGCAGACGACATCGCCGCGCTTCGATCAGTTGGCATGGATGACCGCGAGATCATCGATCTGATCCACGCCATATCGATCTTCGGCTGGGCAAACCGGCTGATGCACGTTCTCGGCCATGCGGAGAGCGGGTGATGATGTCGCATGCGGTCAAGGCACTCCGTCCCACACTGTGAAGGGCACCAACCAGAATGCTTGAACTCAAAGATATAAAGCTGTCCTACGGAAGCACGCAGGTTCTGAACGGCGTCAATCTCTCGGTAAAGCGGGGTGACGTGGTGTCGATCATCGGCCCCAGCGGCACCGGCAAGACCACGTTGCTGAAATGCATCAACTACCTTGCCAAGCCGTCCTCAGGAACCATCGCGTTCGATCAGATTCGGATGGATTACCAGCGTGCCGACAAGACCGCTGTCCAGGCGATCCGGTTGCGAACGGCGATGGTCTTTCAGCAATTCAACGTCTTCAAGAACATGACGGTCCTGCAGAACGTGATGGATCCCCTGGTGATCGTGCAGCGCAAGTCCGCAGATGAGGCGCGGGAGATCGCCTTGCGGGAGCTCGAGCGGGTCGGCCTCACCCCGAAGCGAGATAGCTATCCCTCCCAACTGTCGGGCGGCCAGCTCCAGCGCACCGGCATCGCGCGCGCCCTGGCGGTTCGCCCCGACGTGATACTCTTCGATGAGCCTACGTCATCGCTGGATCCCGAGCTCGTCGGTGAAGTTCTAAAGGTGATCAAGGATGTCACCTCGTCAGGGATCACTTCGCTGCTTGTGACCCACGAGATGCAATTCGCAAAGAACATCTCCAACCGGATTGTCTTCATGGATCGTGGCGTGGTTGCCGCCGATGGCAGCCCGGCTGAAATCTTCGATGCACCTTCCAGCCCGCGACTTGCCCAATTCCTGCAGTCGGAACTCGCTTTTCAATAGCTCAACAAGAAGGGAACCTAAGAAATGTCTGCAATCACATCCAGTTTTTCTCGCCGCTATGCCCTGGCCATCGCTGGCGGCATCGCAATTGCCCTTGCAACAGCGGGGATCAGCCATGGCCAGACCGTTCGGACGATCAAGATCGCCACCTCTGCCGAATCCAAGCCGCTGGCATGGGGCGCGATCGGCGTCGAGCCGCAAGGCTATGAGCCCGATCTTCTGAAGGCGATCAACGCAAAGCTGCCGCAGTATAAGTTCGAAATGGAAGGCGTCTCCGACATTGCCCAGGAAACCGGCCTCGCCACGGGTAAGTACGACATCGCGGTCGGTGGCTACTACAAGTCGCCCGAACGCTCCAAGCAGTTCCTCATTCCGGAAAATCCCATGGGCGCCAGCCTGATGAAGATTTACAGCAAGAAAGACAGCGGCATTAAGGAAATGAAAGACCTGGTCGGCAAGAGGATCGTTCCGACCACGGCCGGCGGTGGAACCTACAAGTTCATCATGAATTGGCAGAAAGAAAACCCGGAATACAAGCTCGATGTCACGGCATCGAGTGCCGGTATCCCCTACCCGAACCGGCTGGACGAAGTTCAGAACGGCAAGTTCGACGCTCTCGTCCTGCCGTCGAATCTCGGTGAGCAGACCGTCATCGAGCAAAAGAAACTCGATATCGTGGCGTCCGAGCCAGTGTTCAGCAACAACACCTACATGCTGATCCACCGATCTGACGAGAACAAGGTTCTGGCCGACGATGTGAACAAGGTTCTCAAGGAATTGAAAGACGACGGCACGATCGAAAAGCTCTCGCAGAAGTGGTTCGGCGAGGGCATCGTCCAGTACATGAAATAGCACGGCCGTCGGCGACCATATTCGCTAGTCAGCGGCAAGGCTGAATTGCAAGAAGGAGCGTTCAAAGTGGATGTATCTGCTATGATTCCCGAGTTGCTCTCGGCACTGCCGCTGACGCTCGCCATCACGTTTACAGCCCTCATTTCCGGGTTCTGCCTGGCTCTCATCGCGACAACCCTCCGGGTCCGCAGGGTGCCAGTCATCAGTCACCTGGTGGACCTCTACGTGTCCTATGCCCGGAGCGTTCCTGTCGTACTGCAGTTGTTCGTCGCGTTTTATGGGCTTCCGCTGTTGGTGATCCTGTTCGGCGCCAAAGATTTTATTTCGGCGACGATGGCTGCCATGGTGGGGTTGAGCCTCTACCACGGCGGCTATCTGTCGGAAGTCATGCGGCCTGCATACCTGGCCGTCGATCGCGGCCAGCACGATGCGGCCGACAGCCTTGGATATACGTTCCGACAGAAAATTACTCGCGTCGTCGGCCCGCAAGCGGTGCACTTCGCTTTGCCGGGCTATGGGAACTCCGTCATCTACCTGATCCATAACGTTGCGCTGGTCATGTACATCGGGGCGGCCGACATCATGGCGACTGCGCATCTGATCATGGAGCGAGACTACAACCAATTCCAGTTCGAAACCTATCTCGTCCTGGCGGTCATCTATTCGCTGATGTGCCTGGTCGCATGGCTCATCGTGCGCTTCTTCGAGCTTCGATCACCGATGCAAGCGCCTGAGGCGACGCCAACAACCCCGATCAAGAACCAGCTCCTCGCGAGCGTCTGACGTAAGGGTATTCAACCATGTTTGATACCGATATTTTGCTCCAGGACACGCAGGAAATTCTGAGTGCCGTACCCGTGACGATTGGAATGGCGCTCATGATTTTCGTCCTGTCGACGATAGTCGGCAGCATATTCGCACTTATCGAATACAGACGGGTACCGGTGCTGCGAGAGCTCATCATGACTTACAAGATCGTCTTCAAGGGCGTTCCGATGGTCATCGTTATTTTCCTCGCCTATTTCGGTCTGCCGCCCGCATTCCAGTTCCTGTTCTCATTGCTTGGTATCAACTTCAACGCCCACGAAACCCCCAATTGGGTCATCCTTGTAGTTGCGATTACCGGCTGTGTCGCCGCGTTCCAATCGGAGATTATCAAGGGAGCCCTGAATGCATTCGACACCGGTCAGTCGGACGCAGCCCATTCGCTGGGCTATACGGGCGGCCAACTGTTCCGACGTATCCTATTTCCCCAGGTGGCCCTCACGGCAATTCCTGACCTGACGACTTCGATGATGGTCATCATGAAGGCCCTTTCTCTCGGATTCGCCATCGAGGTTGTCGATATCTTCGCCCAGTCCCAGTTGACCGCCGCGCTGAACTACTACTACCTCGAAGCCTTCGTGATTGCCGTCGTGATCTATATGGTGATTGCCTATATCGTCACACAGATTGCCGACAGGCTGGAGCAGGCGCTGAGGGTGCGGACATGAGGTGGATGTGGGATAGAATCGTCAAGCTTCGGATATCGAGCCGTACCTTGGAGGCAATTCTGTTGGCCATGAAAAGCCCGAGGAGAAGCCCAAGTAGCCGATGTATGTATCGATAATTTTGAGTGCCTGCCGGTCGACCCCATGCCGCCTGGAGCGTGGGCAAATAGACTGAGCTTGCATGCCGACTTGCATTCTCTATCGGCAGCTGCAGATGACACATATTTGTTGAGGTGGGTTCTCCCCCGTCTGGAGGGCTTCCCCTTAGCGGGCGCCGGGCTTTGGACGACAACGAGCCCGCCCGCAGTCTAAAGTATGATTGCGATCAGCGTCGCCCTTACGATCTTGCGCGTGACGCTAATGACATCGACAGCGCCGATAAATTGGGTGTCAACGCCAACCGCAGCCACGCGCCAAAGATTCCCCCAACCCTTGCTACCCAAAATCCCGTGTAGAACATCGGGCGCTGGCACCAGGCCCGTTGTCAACGTCAGCCCAACTGCCTCAGCGCCTTGACCTGCTCCACCGCAACTTTGATAAGCCGAGGTGTCAGTTGGCGCGCCGTCTCGAGGAGCTCGGCCTCAAGTTCCGCCCGCTCGCGCGAAAGCGGGCGTGTCTTTTCCAGACCATCAAAAAAGTCCATCAATGGCATCTTGAGGATGCGCGCTAACTCGGCAAGCGTCTCAATGCTGGGTAGCTGTTTGCCGCGTTCGATATTGGAAATGCTCTCAGGGGTGCGCCCAACACGGTCAGCCAACACTTCCTGGCTCAGCTTCGCCCCGCGCCGCGCAGCCTGAACTCGCGCACCTATAGCCTGCTTTAAAGAGTCGCTCATACTTGAAGCGTGACTTCGGCATTTCTCGTTGACAACGAAGTCAGCTTCAGCATTGGTCATCATCATGAAGTTTACTTCAAGTCACGTCAGAAACATCACCGAACCAGCGGTGACCGCGTCCAGTGTGAAGCCGGCACATCCTTTCAGAAAGAGCGTCATACCCGAATGAGTGCATTGCTCCTATCATCCCTGCAAGACATTGCCACGCCGCTGCGTCGACACCCTCTGGTGCGCAATGCACCGAGCGTCGGAGAGTCTCCCACCAGCGTCTCAGCGCCGGCTTATGACGAGCGCTGGCTTCGCGATCTTCTATTTCGACATCCCGAACTCATCGTCGCCGACCGCGATCACGGCCTTGGAGATATCGTTCCCCTATGCTGCGAACTCCCTCTGCCTCGCGCGGGCGGGACAGTATTTGCGGACCTCCTGGGCGTTAGCAGAAGTGGCCGGCTGGTCGTCATCGAGTGCAAGCTTTGGCGAAATCCCCAAGCACGACGAGAAGTGTTGGCGCAGATCCTCGAATATGCCGCTTTGCTACGACACTGGAGTTTTGGCGATCTATCCTCGACCTTGAGGCGCAAGCTGACCTTGGTTGATCCCAACCCGATCTTCGCCGCGGCGAAGCTTCGGTGGCCAGACCTGGAAGAAGCTCCGTTCGTCGATGCGGTAACACGATCGCTAAGACTCGGAGATTTTCAGCTCATCATTGCCGGTGACGGCATCCGATCGGACACTCACGCGATTGCCGAGCACCTCAACGCGCAGGGCGGCGGACTAGCCCAACTCGCGCTACTTGAAATCCAGATTTGGCAAACGACTTCTGGAAATATTATCGTTATGCCTACGGTGCCGCTGCGGACCGAAGTCCTGCAGCAGAGAGTTTTGGTCGACCTCGCCGGTATGCCGCTCTATTTGGAAACGCCAGAACCTATCAGCGCCCCGCCCGCTGACACCATGGAGAATGTTGTCGATCCCGACCGAGTAAACCGGCGGGGCATCAACCGTGCATTCTGGCAGCGGTTCATTGATGAGGTACAGTTCGACCACGCAGACCAACTGGCACAACGCCACGGCGGCGACAATTGGGTGAGAGTTCCCCTGCCCGACCCGCTAGGATGGCTGACTGCCTTTCGGTCGACTGGCAGCAGAGCCGAAGTCGGCCTGTTCCTGACCTTCCGCGAAGAGGATGGTCAGGCTCTCTTTGATGAATTCCACAACGACATTGCAGAATTGCGCGGAGAAACCGGCCTTGATTTGGTCGCGCGGCTGAAATCGGACAGGCCATTTCATGCGGAGTTGGGCGTGTTTAGGCCAAGGTCAGACTTCGCAGACGAAGGCCAGCAGCTCGACTGGCTCTGCCATGCGGCTAATCGCTTTGTTTCGTTGATCCGCCCAAGGCTCAGCCTGATGGCGGAGGCTGCCGAATGACAAGGCTGCTCAAATGGGAACGGCTGGCCCTGGAGGGCGACTTCTCAACCATGCCCGCGCCCCTTAAGTGGGATCAATCCGGCCGCTTCGCCCATTTCCTCAACGGGTACGAGGTCGCCGGAGGAATGGACGCTCTAGCCGGCCTTGCCATCGCAATGTCGGGGCAAGCTCGCAAGACGGGCAAATGGCAAGGCAGCGCGCTCGACCTTTGGCTCAGCCTGTTCTTCCAGCAACGCGCCCATCGCCATACCGGATCAGAAGACAATGACCCAATTCTCGACGAACTGTGTGAAGCGCTTCGTGTGGCTCTCAATCAACTGACGCCGGAAGAGGCCAAGGCATTGGCTCTGCGGCTCAAACAGGAGGCCCTTTAGCTCAGCATTTTGCGAATCAGCTTGCGACGCTGAGGTCGCTGAAAAAGCATGTATTGGCTCGGCTTAGATATAGGCCAACAAAATATTTTGTCGGCCTTCGGCATCACTTTTGCCGAGCGACAAAATATTTTGTTGCAATCTCAAGTCGTGATAACACAAAGAAAAATGCATTTAGTTCAAGTTTCGTTCGATGGATCCGAAGATTTGGTATTTTGCGCCAAGTCAATGGTCGCTATTCTCTGGGTAATTCTCAGGAACATACCGATGTCGGTCGTTCCTGGGCTGGCATTCAGAGGATCTCATGGCCACCAACATCACCACAGTTTCGATCCACGCACTCACCCCTTACCGCAACAACGCTCGCACCCATTCCAAGAAACAAATCCGACAAATTGCCGACAGCATCGAAAAATTCGGCTTCACCAATCCGGTCCTGGTCGACGAGAAGAACAACGTCCTTGCCGGCCATGGCCGACTCTCAGCAGCGCGCCTGCTGGGATGGAAGAACGTTCCAACCCTCTCGATCAACCATCTCAGTGAGGCGCAGAAGCGCGCTTACATCCTCGCCGATAATCGGATCGCCGAGAAGGCCGGCTGGGACAAGCAGATCCTGGCCATCGAGTTGCAGGCGCTGGTCGATCTCGACTTCGATGTGAGCCTCACCGGCTTCGACATCCCAGAGGTCGATCTGATCATCAGCGAGTTCTCGCCGGACAATCAGGATGATGAAGCCGAAGGGGACGAAGCGGAACATCTGGAGCAATCGGCGGGGCCAGCAGTAACACGGCCTGGCGATCTATTCCTACTTGGCGATCATCGACTGCTTTGCGGCAACGCGCTTTCGGCAGAGCATTTCGATATGCTGATGCAGGGCGAGAAGGCATCCGTCTGTTTTACAGACCCGCCCTACAATGTTCCGATCGGCGGACACGTCAGTGGTCTTGGCAAGACAAGCCACCGGGAATTTGCAATGGCATCCGGCGAGATGTCCGACGATGAGTTCGCAAGGTTCCTGGAACAGTCGTTCTCACTGATTGCTGGGTCGAGCAAGCCGGACGCTATCGCCTTCGTGTGCATGGATTGGCGTCATATCGCAGAGACCACATTGGCGGGTAAACAGACGTTCGGCGATCTGCTCAATCTGTGCGTCTGGAATAAGACTAATGCCGGCATGGGCAGCCTCTACCGCTCTCAGCACGAGCTGGTGCTGGTGTTCAAAAACGGGAAAGAGCCGCATCGCAACAACGTCGAACTCGGCAAACACGGACGTCACCGCAGCAATGTCTGGACCTACCGCGGCGCCAACAGCTTTGGCACGACGCGGATGGAAGAGCTCGAAGCCCATCCGACCGTCAAACCTGTCGCTCTGGTTGCCGACGCACTGCTGGACGTCAGCCGCCGCGGCGACGTCGTGCTGGACCCATTTGGCGGCTCGGGGACCACGCTACTCGCGTCGCACAAGACAGGGCGCCATGCACGCCTTATCGAGATCGATCCTCACTATTGCGATCTGATCATCCGCCGCTTCGAAAGGCATACGGGCAAGCAGGCAACGCTCGCCACCACGGGCGAGACGTTCGAGGAACTGTGCGAGCAGCGTGGAAGCCTCGAATCTTCCGACGCACGCGCCAAAACAGCGTCCGCGACCCCGGCGCCTGAAACTGTGGGAGGCCTGCTGTGACACGGAGAAAGAAACCTGCCGACTACTCGATAGGCTACGGCAAGCCTCCAACTGAAACCCGGTTCCAGAAAGGAATGTCAGGCAATCCGAAAGGGCGACCGAAAGGCAAAAAAAACATGAACACTATTGTACGTGAGACGCTCTTTGGGCCGATCCAAATCCAGCAGAATGGCAGGACGACGACGGTGACGGCACTCGAGGCCATCCTCCTCAAAATGCGCAACAATGCGCTTTCAGGCGATTTCCGGTCGGCGGCCCATGCTCTTCAGCTCGCATCCCGTTGTGCCGAACTTGAGGAAAGCCGGCAACCCGATGCAGAGGTCGACGTGTTCGATCCGCAAACAATGGTCGACATGATGCGGGATTATCTCGACCACAAGGACTCGCCAGAGAATGATACCGAGACCCGTTCCAAGACCGGCGACGAGGGAGACGAGGAATGAACGCTCCACTCCCCCTACCGGGCCGACCATCCTCCTCGCCCGTTGCACCGACTGCCCTTCAGCTGCTGTTGGGCGCGGCCCGCGATGACTTGGCGACCTTCGTGGCGCTGGCTTTCTCCGCTGTCGATCCAGGTGCCAAGTATTTGCCCAACTGGCACATCCGAGCGATTGCGCATCAGCTCGAGCGCGTCTCAGCGGGCAAGTGCAAGCGCTTGATCATTACGATGCCACCGCGATCGTTGAAGTCGGTCACCAGCTCGGTCGCGTTCCCGGCATGGATTCTTGGCCGCGATCCGTCGAAGAAAATGATCTGCGTCTCTTATGCTCAACCTCTTGCGGTCAAGCACGCCAACGACTTTCGAACAGTCGTCAACACCGCCTGGTACCGGTCGATGTTTCCGACCTTCAAGGTTAGCCCGCGCAAGAACACTGAAAATGAGCTGCAGACCACGCTCGGCGGTGGGCGCCTGGCGACCTCGACCGGTGGTCAGCTAACCGGCCGCGGTGGCGACATCATCATTATCGATGACCCCTTGAAGGCAGATGAAGCGCATTCGGAATCGGCTCGCAATAGGTGCGCCGACTGGGTTCGCACGACATTGATGTCGCGCTTCGACAATCCCGCTGCCGGTGCCGTCGTCCTTGTCATGCAAAGATTGCATGTCGACGACCTGGCAGGCGTGCTTCTGGAGACTGGCGGCTGGGAGCATTTGAACCTGTCGGCGATTGCCGAGCAGGACGAACGCGTCCAGACAAGTGTAAATCGCTGGCACGATCGCAAGTTTGGCGACTTGCTCCACCCCGCGCGTCTGGGACACGCGGAACTGGACGGTCTAAAGCGCCTATTAGGATCGCTCAACTTTTCCGCGCAGTACCAACAATCCCCTGCCCCACCGGACGGCAACATGGTCAAGAGGGTGTGGTTTCGCGACTACGATCCGCATCAGTTCGACCGTCGGTCGATGACCATCGTTCAAAGCTGGGACACCGCCCTTAAGGGCGACCCCTCCAGCGATTACTCCGTCGGAACGACATGGGCCAAGGATGACAACAACTATTATCTCCTTGATCTCGTGCGCGTCAGGGCAGCTTATCCAGACCTCATCAAGTCCGTCAAAAACTCCCTTTTGGAGCACGACCCTGACATCATCCTCATTGAAGATGCCGGCTCTGGCTCAAGCCTCATCGCCGACTTGGAAAGCCAAGACATCAGCACGACGCCGGTAAAAGCCAGAACCGACAAGGAAAGTCGGCTGTCACGCGTTGCCGCGATGATCGAAAACGGCAACGTCAATCTTCCGAAAGACGCACATTGGAGAGATGACTTCCTGCTTGAGGTGCTCGCATTTCCGCATGGCAGGCACGACGACCAAGTCGATTCCATGACGCAGGCGCTGATCTGGATGAAAGACGACAAGCCTACGGGAAGGTTCTATATCGGCAAATTTTGAAGTCCTGCTCCAAAATCTGGGCGCTTTCGCGAAATGTCAGCTTTGCGCCCACATAACGACGTTGAGCAGAACCCGGCCGCATCCGAGGAGCGGACATTAAAGCGAACGGACGATGTAGCACGCCGATGCCGCTAGACGATCCGAGATACTGAGGTTGTCGGCTCAATGATCGCAGCTTGTAGCAGAGCGCGAAAGGCTACGGTCAGGACAGCCGCCGCGATCTGCACCCGGAGGGTTCGTTGCCATTGTTTTCGGGCGCCCACCATCAGTTACGACCTTCGAAGCGTTCGGGGTTTTGAGACGCCCGCAACGCCGCCGTCGATTTTCTGTATTTCAAACCGAGACAAAACCCGAAATGTACGTCCTTAACCATTCATTGACTCGCGCCCCTTGCAATCTCTAAATCGGTTCTGAGGGAACGTTCTTGCACGTTGCGTTTTGAGGCGCTTGATGTTGAACCGACTCGATCACCCAAACCTTTCCCCCGATGATTTGCAGACCTGCAAACGGGTCTTCGAGCGGCTTTGTTCCGAGCGAAATTTCGACCATACGAGCGAAGAAGCAGAGCACATCGCTCCGGCGGTGATCCGTCACTTTCAAGAAGGCCACATGGACGAAGGCGATCTTTGGCTTGCCGTTCGAATGTGCCGCACATTTCGGGAGGCCTTGGCAATGCATCGCAGTGTCGGTCGGCTGGCCTACTATCAGGGCGCCCGACCTGGCTCGGATTTGCTGAACAGCCTGGCATAGACTTCGAGTTGGCCATGAAAGCTACGGCCGTACCGATACGCCTGACCGACGCGGCTGCGCGAAGACCCTATGACTAACCAGCTACCACCTCGCAGCTATTCTGAGGCAGGTAGCTGCTTCACGCTCTCTTGATTGAGGAGAGTTGCCAGCCCGATAATGATCTGCGGCATAACAAACGGCTTGGTGATCATCAGGCTGTTGGGCACTCCAAGCGACGGCCAGTCGTCCGCGCCATCGCCGCTCATGTATATCACTGGCATAGTGGGATTGACGGTTCGGAGGTGTCTGGCCACATCCCACCCGGTTCGGCCGTCTCCAAGCCTGATATCTGTGAGCAGAGCCGCAACTCGCTCCGGCTCACGATCAAAAATTGCAATGGCTTCAAGGCCCTTTGAGACGGGAATCACCTCAAACCCGGCCTCCCGGAGGGAGCTTTCGATGTCCAAGAGAATGATGCTTTCATCTCCACAACCAGTACGGAAACCGACGGCATTGAAAGGTATGCCTCCCTGAGTATTCCTCGGCAATTCAACGGCCGCAGGCCCGAAAATGCTCCTTAGACAATAACATATGTTAATGCGGCGAAAGCGGGCTGGGACTCGGAGGGCGCAGCCGAAAGGGAGGAGCCTCACGCAAAACAGTCATTTAGATAGGAACTTATAAACATATGTTATAGTTTGGAGGGTTCTGAGTGGTAGGTCATAGGGGAGCACGATTTGAGGTCTGACTCGAGCGTCGCCTTGTCCCAAGGCTTATCGGAGAGACAGACATCACAGAGGCGCAAGCCCTGGAGTTGATATCGCTTCTAGGAGCGAATTGGTCCTCCCTGATGCGGGAGGCCAAAGGCATCAAGCACAATCTAAGGTCACCAACCATGCCGCCCTCGAGAACATTAGCGCCCCCAGCAAGTTAGGGCCAACCCCAAACAGGTTCTTGATGGCACAGGCTCCCTCTTCGAACATTTTAATCCGCAAGCTCCAGACCATCTCGGAACTCGCACCGTCAGATATTGCGCTCTTGGGGAACATCTCGATTCAGGAGAAGGAATATCATGCCAACGAAGACATTCTGCGCGAGGGCGACAAACCGACCCTTTCCTTCGTCGTTCTGGACGGCTTGATAGGCTCGACCAAACTAACCGGCGACGGCAAGCGTCAGATTTCCTCCTTTTTTGTTCCGGGCGACATTCCCGACCTGCATGGTTTGCATTTGTCGGTCATGGATTCCACTTTCACACCTTTCATGCCGACGCGGGTGGGCTTCATGCGGCATGACGCTCTTCACGATATTTGCGACCAGCACCCTTCGATAACGAGAGTGTTTTGGCGCTCGACGGTGATCGATGCGGCGATTTATCGAGAGTGGGTCACCAACGTCGGGAGACGCGACGCCTATGCTCGTATGGCTCACCTTCTTTGCGAACTGATAGTCCGCCTGCACTCCGTGGGCCGCATTGAGGATCGTGTGGCCCACCTTCCGATCACGCAGGCTGCACTTGGCGACGCACTTGGGCTTTCCACCGTGCACGTGAACCGGGTGCTTCAGGAACTTAGACGCGACGGTCTGATATCCACCGTTGGCTCGCGTTTTCATGCGACCGACTGGGCAGGGCTCGTCCGCGCTGCAGATTTTGACTCTACCTATCTGCACCAAAGGGCTGCGCAAACAGGTGCCGATTTCTGAGCCTGCTGGCTCGCTCATAATCCGTTCAGCCAAGCCCTTCGCGATCCGCCGGTCATAGCTTGACGAACCCGACCGCAGACATAAAATAGCGACGGCATGACTTCTCAAAGATACGACCTCAGGAAGGAGCCCGACGAAACCTGAGTTTGACGTGTTCACTGGGCAGCCAGCAGACGCGTGGGGCGCTCCGGCGGAGTATCTTGACGAGGAGTATTCCCGCGATCTCGTCAGCGTTCTGAATCTTGTCGACCTGAAGCGAAGGGCCGCCCCAGGTAACCTCTAAGTACGACTGCCTAGGAGCGCCTGATAGCGTCGAAATTCCGCAAAGTCACCGTTCTGCGGGCGCCACCTGACATGGTGGAGAGGCTGAGCGGGCCGTGCTAAGGGCGAACCCGAAGCCTTAAAGGCGCTGGTCAATTCGCCGCCGCCATAGCTACCAGACCCGCATAACGTTGTTAATCCGGCAGCAGCATCTCCTCTTGGTCGGCCGCAGCCTCGAACAGTAGCCGGAAGTCACCAATCGGCATTTTGCCATCCATCGCAGACAGACATGCCTCCGCCGCCGACCGCCACTTTGGGCCACGGTTGGACCACTTCAATAGTTCCTCGGCGGCAGTGCCGATACGGCTGATCCCAAGGCGGAATCCCGGTCGGTCGGTTTTGACGTAGACAGGCGGGTTGAACCAACGATGGGGCATCAGGGTTCGCGCACGTCGAACGCGACGAATAGCTGCCAAATGGAGGCTGTATTGACGATCATTTCGACTAGTTGGCAGTCGGTTTCACGAAGGTCACGGCCGCGCTCGCGCACCAATGCAATGGTCGCCTTCACGGAAATTATGTCGCCCGGTAGATAGCCCAACAGGGCCTCGCGAACCAGCTCCTTGGCCGCTAGCTGCGCAGGCCAAACAGGTGCTTGAATGTCCATCCCATCCTCCCAGAGAGACAGAACCTCAATGACCCATTCTGTGGTGCACTTTCCGAAAAAGGCAAGGGCCGGAAACGTACAAAGCAGGTTCTGAAGGGCGCCAATCCCTTAGATCTGCGCCTTGCGCTTGAGGGCATTGCTGGCGCTCTTGATCGTGCCAGCACACGTGCGGAGGGTCGGCATTTCGTATCTCCTAGCGGTTTGTTCGGCCCTGTGAGAGCCTGGGCCACTGGTCGGATTGAGGGTCGTGCCGGTGATCTGCCAAACATTTACCCGGACGGAGAATGCTCCCCTTCGAGATGTGTAATCCGAAAGATCGTCGGGTTACGGTCGCAAAGCGCGCCGCCAAACTGCGCCCACAAGCGTTCGCACTCTCTTGCCCTAGACTCGGGGTGCCCGGTTCGCCATAGAAGATCATGGCTCCGCGAACATCGTATCCAAGCACCGAAGCGTTGGCCACCAACTGAATGGCCATACCCAAGGTGATGGGACCGATTTTGGCCTCAGTTTTAGTGGAGAGGTCGACCACACCAAACACTTCCGCATTGACGCCTCTGCCAGCCAAAACGGCCGTCGAGATCGCATTATTCGCGGAAAGAAGCATTCGATTAGTCGCCCGTTGAAACGGCTCTACCAACTCTCAAAGGCAAGGTTTGCTCCCGATCACCCGACCTATCGCAGGTGGGGCGCCTTCGGCTGCAACAATCAACTGAATCAGGCGGCATCTCTCATTTCTGCGTCGTTGACGGGAAACTCCTGGAAAGACAGGCCACTCCGTCGAGCCCAATTCCGCTCAACATCGAGGAGTTCATTCTCACCAGTCAAGCCGTTCATAAACAGTCTGAGTACGTGTGCAGCTATGCGCTCACCGTCCTGCGAAGCAACACGTACACCGCGCTCTTTGCAGACCGTCCGACAAACATGGGCAAGCACCATAATATCGCTCGGCTCCAAAAACCGACCTGGATATAACATACCGTCCTCCCTGGGAAAGCTACATTGAGCTTCTGATTACATAGGGTCACCGGCAGCCACAATTAACTATGATAGTCGTTTACTCGACTCTGCAGAAATTTGAGCTGCCCACCAAAACGCATCGGGCATAGCGCCACTACGGCACCGAGGTACGGGCTATTCAGGACACGCGAGGTGCCTCCGAGCTTAGAATTTTAGGCAAGCTTCGCTTCTTCGCGTGAGAGATCCACCATAATCCGCAGGCAGTGCACTGTGAACTCTCCCCCGAAAGACCGATAGCAGCGGCGCAATTGTGTGGATCCGCGCTGTTTAGCCCATTCACTCGACGATGTTCAGGACG
This sequence comes from Mesorhizobium sp. M0140, assembly GCF_040322475.1. NCBI lineage: Bacteria > Pseudomonadati > Pseudomonadota > Alphaproteobacteria > Hyphomicrobiales > Phyllobacteriaceae > Mesorhizobium > Mesorhizobium sp. M0140. The sequence goes on from NZ_JAMYTM010000022.1 coordinate 93,075, forward strand.
CTCGTTCTATGACAGCGACGCGCTTGGCCCTCATCGCTCCGCAAGCGGGGCGGGCGCCTTGATTAGTCATTTTTCTGGGAACCGTCGTTTCGCAGCGAAGTTCGGTACCGAAGGGACGTTCCGAGATGGAGTTGATCATGAAACAGGTTCTTTTCGCTTCAGCCATTATGGCACTGTCAACTGGCCTCGCCTTTGCGCAATCGACCACCACGACCACAGGCGGATCGTCGAGCTCGACAACCAAGACAATGCCGAGCACTACGACCGATCAGGGGACGGATTCGACCACCACGAGTGGAACGAACTCGAACTCCGCCAAGGACTGCGCTCCGGGTCAACAAACTGGTAGCGCCAAGCAGGCCGCGCCAGGTCAACAGGATACCGATGCTAACTCGGCTGCTCCTGGCCAGGTGAAGAAGACCACGGAAGGCTGCTGACCTGACCTGTCCCAGGTTGATGCATAGCGGTCGATTCTCAGGATGTCGCCGCATTGGAAAAACCCGTCGTGCTAGGCCGGCACGGCGGGTTGATAGCAGGACTATAGTCTTGCATTTCGCAGCGAAGGTCCAAGCTGTGCCAGTTGGTTCTCTGCTTGTCCAACGGCCGTTCCATTACATTAGTTAGTCGACATATATGTTATCGCCGCCTGCAAGCTGTGCCATGTTGGTTCACCCTAGTGGCACCTGTTTTGCATCGCCCGCGACAGCAGGGGAAAACCAACACCCCAGCGAGTCCCGTTATCCCTGGGACGGCCTGCCGCTGCCGTGAATGGGGCGGCGGGCTTTTTTCTTATTCGATGAAACGAACGGTCATGCCGTGAGTTGGCTTCCCAAAGGAGGAGCCGATGAAAAAGGAAGGCGATGGGCGTGTAGACAAAGGCAATCAGCAACTGCTTGCCCGTCGTTTGTCTGAAGAAGTCGGCATTTCAGAACCTGAGGCGCGCGCTCTGATCAAGCTTATCGGCACGGACTGGAATTCGCTGCTTCGTGAAGCCCGATTCTTGAAGGAGCGTCATTAGAAGTCCGCCGCCTATTGGGGCGCCGGCGGCGGACCTGTTAAGCGGCTACATCCTTGGGAATCGACCGCTCGTAGGGTTAATGTGCCACTTGGAGGCCAGTTCCATGTAATTGCACAGCGGCAAGAGCATGCGACTTCCGCTTTATCCGGCATAGGCCATCAGGCGTAATTGTAGCGACGCCATTGTCTAGTATCATATGGGGCCTGGTCATTAGGCCCACCCTCGTGCCCAGCATGGTCGGCACGGTCACTCACTCGATCCTTCGGCTGCTTGATCGTGCCGACTACTGCCGACGTCTGCTACTGCCGGTGGAAAGAGCCGGTTCCAAGGGCTGGTGCCCTGGCAATTCATGCCAAGCGACTTGGCGTAGGTCGCGCATGTCGACCTGCTGGCCGCACGTGGGGCAGGTGTAGAAATTCTCCCGCTCGTCGGCTGGCTCGCCGCCGTGCTGCCTGCCGGGGATGGGTGGTCCAAGGTCGGATAGCTTGGTCATCTACTGCCCAGCGCTTTTGCTTCTCGTTCTAGCGTCTCACGGTCGTTGCCGTGCTTTTTGATAAGTTCACGCACCTCGGGGATCGTAAGCTGAAACTTGCTGGCGAGATAACCCACCTCGTACTCTTCGTCGCCTGATACCCGGTCGCGGTCCCGGAAATCACGCTTGCTCTTGTCGTCGGCCATTGGTGTTCCTCCTAGGGGTTGTTGATCCGCAACGCGCACCGGGCCGCATCGTTCATCCTTCTTGGAACTATTTTAGCTAAAGCTAATTGAATCGCCGGTGTGGGTCAGTTCATGCGTTTGAAGTTCATCAAGCCGATGGAGCCGGAGCTTGTCGACAAGCCGCCAGAGGGTGACGACTGGGTTCATGAGATAAAGTTCGACGGCTACCGCACGCAGCTTATCAAGGACGAAGACGGCATCCGAGTGCTGACTAGGAGAGGGTACGACTGGACTGCACGGTACAAGGTTCTTGCCGACCAAGCTGCGGGGATCGAAGCCGACGACTTCATCATTGAGGGTGAAGCCATCGTGGTTGATGAGGCTGGACGCTCCGATTTCCATGCGCTGCAGTCGGCGGTCAGCAGCCGCGAGACCTATCAGGACTATTATCTTGTCGCCTTCGATTTGCTGCACCTAAACGGACAAGACCTGCGCAGCATGCCGCTCGAGGACCGGCGCGAGATCCTGGAGGGAATGATCGATGCCGGCGGCCGCATCCAATTCAGCGAGGCGATGCCGGGCACGGGTGACGCCGTGTACTACGTCGCAGACCAGACTGGACAGGAAGGTATCGTCTCGAAGCGCCGGGACAGTCCCTATCGCAGCGGCCCGACGATGAACTGGCGCAAAATCAAGTGCTACGATGAAAAGGAGATGGACATCATCGGCGTTCAGCGCGATCCGGGCCAGGCGGCAAGGGTTCTTATGGCTGACAACGGCCGCTATCTCGGCACCGCCAACGTCAATTTTAAGTTCGATAAACGCAAGCACCTGTGGGACCGGGTTCAGGGCAAAGTCGGCGGACCGGTGCCGAAAGGCCTGAAGAGAGACAAGGCGGAATGGCTGAAGCCGGGTCTTGTCGGCCGCGTGAAGTTCCTGAAAGGTGAGGAGCAACTACGCCACGCGAAGCTGCTCGATTACCGGGAGGAGGAATAATGGCGGTTGCCAAGAAAGATCAGGAGCGCATCACCTATGCCTGGATGTATGGCGCCCAGGCACGCAAGGACGGCAAGGAGCGCTCGGTGCCGGAGTATTGGGAAGAACAGGCCGACGCTTGGCTGCAGGGTTTTGATGACCATCCTTTGGCCGACGCCGGCAAGGTCAAGCCTGTCAGTGAGCAGATGGAAGCGGAAGTCGATGAGGCCGGCGTCAGCGAGCATTAGAGCGGCTTGCCGGCGCGCATCATGGCCCGCGCAATCGCGAGCTGCGTTTCCGTCCTGGCGTTCTCTTTCTGCGTCATGTTGTCGGCGGCGATGAGCCGTTTCAATGCCCGCAATATCTCGCCCCGCGTCCATCCCGCCTCTATCATGCAATCGACAATCGCCTGAAATCCGGGCTCCATTGCCTCCTGGCAGTCAATTGCCCGGTCCTGATATTCGTCCTGTCTGCTGGGTGGATTGATCATGCGCTGCATTCTCAGTTGGCGGGGCCTTTGGGCATCGTCTCGGACGTAGTTCCGTCGAGAAGATCGAGAAACGAGTGCATCGCCTTCACCATCATCCGCGCACCGTTTTCGTTTAATGTGAAGGATCGCTTCCCCTCATCAGTCAACAGCCCGACCAGGCAGACCTTGGGATTGTCGCGGTCGTCGATATCGATTGTGACGCCCGATACCCCTGGCAGCATCACGTCCTTTTGCTTCTTAGGCATCACTACGACAGCCTTGACTCGTTCTCACTCTGTTCCCATTTTGGGCAGGCCTCGATCCTTGTCAATGAGACGACCCTAAAATGTGTGGACGCGTTTTCGTAAAATCGACAATCCCGGACATGGTGCGGCGCTTCGAGTTCGCGCACCCCGGCGACATCGAGCGCTTGGGCAACGGGTTCCCGATCTGGAACGGTGCGCCCAGCCTGACCTATCCAATCATTATCCGCGAAGAGCTTTCCACGAGCATGGCCGGTTTCGTTTCTGCGAAGTGGGGACTTGTTCCCGGCTGGGCGCGCGATGGCGGCGGCCGTCCGCCGCCTGTCAATGCGCGCTACGAGACCATTGCCGGCAATGGCATGTTCCGAAAGGCATATGCCGCGCGCCGCTGCCTGGTGCCTGTCGACGGCTATTTCGAATGGCAAAAGCTCGACCCTTCGGGCAAGAAAAAACAGGCTTACGCTATCGCCATGAAGGATGACGATCCTTTTGCCATGGCTGGAATCTGGGAAGAATATGCCGACAAGGCGACCGGCGAGTTGATCCGGACCTTCGCTGTCGCCACCTGCGAGCCAAATACGTTGATGGCGACGATCCATGATCGCATGCCGGTTATTCTGGCGCCGGCCGATTACATGCGCTGGCTCGGGCCGGAAACAGATCCTCGCGACCTCATGAAGCCCTATCCATCCGACCTCATGAAGATGTGGCCGATCGACAGCAAGGTCGGGAAACCAAGCAACAACACGCCCGACATCATCGACGAGATCGGTTTGGGGCCGACCGATTTGTTCGACGTCTAGAGATACTGATCGCCGTCGCCGCGGTGCTCATAGCAGAACCAATGTGATTCCCTGCGCGGCCGGGCAAAGCCCCAGCCGGCGACCTTGCCACAACCGTTACGCTCACATGTGTGGCCAAGCACCTTCACGTGGTCGCGCTGTGCCGGCGTCATGCCTTCGGCTAGTCTCGCTGGTTCGTCGCTCATGGCAGAAAGATTCCACAGTCAGACTTGACGGGCAAGGAAAATGTTCCTTTTCTGTTCTCATGGCACACGAACCGATCGACACGCTGGGCAAAGCGACCCGGCACAACATGCTTGTGAAAGCGGAATGCAGCTGCGGCAATGTCCGCTACTGCCGATCGGCCGACCTGATGATGGTCTACGGCGGCGGCGTCGATCCGCAGACGCTGAAGTTCAATTGCAGCCGGTGCCAACCTCAGATCAAGATCACGCTGCTGGAGGTGCATCCAGAGCACTTGCCGAAGCGTCTGCTGATCCACAAACCGATGAAGATCGACGGCAAGATCACCTGGCATACCGAGCGCTTCAAAGGATGACGAAGACCCTCGCCGATACGTTGGCCGCGCGCGAATGCCTCTATGTAAATTGCGGGCATGCTATGTGCTGCAAGTCCATCAAGCTCGACATCCATGCGCTGATAGATCGCCTCGGGCCAGATCACGGATCGATGCACTGGGACCTGGTCGGGCTTTTTGGCTGCTCGGATTGCAAGGCTGCGGGTCGCGACCATCGACCGGTGTTCTTCACATGTATTCCCGATTACGAGGGTCAGCAACGGAAGCGCAATCGCGAATGGGAGCCGACTTTCGATGGTGAGTAACAGGTAGCCGCGCGGCAGGGCATGGGAGCGTACCGGCAGCATGTGGAGTTGTTGGGCTGTGCGGCGCTGGCCAAGCAGACATCAGGTCCGCCGCCTAACACACACATGGCCATTCTTCCAGGCGCAGTTAAGGTGTGGTCCCGGAAGCCAAGGCCTGTGTGTGCGTCCGTCGGCCATTCCCTACGGTTGGGTAGAGTCATTGTGCTTGGCAATTTTCTCCAAGAGCTTACGTGAGGCTTCGAGGATAAGGCGTGTTACGGCGACTCGTCGGCAGGCTAGCCGCTGTGCTGGTCGGATAGCTTCGTCATGGCTATTTAGTGGTTTACGTCCGGCATGCGATGGTCTTAACGAGCAGTACGTATTCGGCCTCTGGCTTGCCGTAGGTGCCATTTGAGCAGGCCGCAAGGCCGCTGCGGTCCCTAATACGCACTTCGCCCCGCCGAGAATAGATGAGCCCGCGTCCTTCCAGCATTTGAAGCCCAACGGTAACTCCTGGCCGTCTTGCTCCAAGCATGACGGCGAGAAACTCATGGGTGATCGCAAGGCGTTCGCCGTGGATCCGATCGTCACACATCAGAAGCCAACGCGCCAAACGCTCTTCAAGGTTTGATTTGGCGTTGATCAGGGCCGTATAGCTGGTCTGAATGTGGAAGTAGTGGACATAGCGTAACAGGAACAGGCGCAATGTTGGGCTGTTCGCAAGAGCATCCTTGAAGGGCTCGGTTCCGATCCGGAAAGCGCTACCGGGCGACTGAACGTAACATTCATGCGGGGCATAGTCAGCGCCCATCACGAGCGCGGCACCGGTCATTCCCTCAAAACCGACAAGTCCAACCTCGGCCTCCTTGCCTGAAGCCGTCGCGACCACAGAAGCGATGCCGTCCTCCAGGAAGTAAACCGTCTCGATCTCTGAATCGGCTTTCTCTAAGGTCATCTTCAGCTTGAGGGCACACGGCTCAAGATGTGGCTGCAAAAGCGCCAGGTCACCAGGGTTAAGCCGACGCAGCAATTCGTTTTTATAGGAATCGTTCTGTGGATTGGTCATAGCTCAATCCCACTTGGGGCAAGAGCTTTCCAATCTCCTTGCCGTCCGCGCCCGTAAACACGTGCAGACGATTTGGCGAACTTACGCCCTCTGGCGCGCGATTGACAGTGAAATGCAAACTGATGCACGGCGTCCCCTCAGCCGCGGAATTACAAAACAGGGTGTACAAATTTAAAGGGTTGGAATCGTACAGAACTCTGCTTCGTACGAATCCAACAATTTGCGATAGCGGCCAACGAGCCGGCTTGATGTGCACCGGGAAGGAAGCAACTCTGGGGCGGCCTCGGTTTTGGCGGCACGATCAACTGGGCCGACGACAGGTTCTCGGCTTTCGGCGAAGCCATCGCCCGGACGGGCCTCAAAGACTTCGGTGACAGTCATGTACTGACCGGCTCGCTCGGCTTGCGCGTCAAGTGGTGAGTTGCTTGGCTCTTACAAGCTGATGTAGATCATCGTTGAGCGTCGGCTGTTTGGAGTTGCAGAGCTGAAGCTGCCATTCAGCTTCCGGCCCCAATGCTGCCGAGGAGCAATGCGCCTCTGAGGTGACCAGGAGTGAAGAAGCTATGCCAAACCCGCACGACGGGCGCCTTCTCTGATTGCAGCAGTGGCGACAGGATTGGTAACCGGATAGGTTCTGATGAACACCTCAGCCGTGAAATTCGGGAACTCGTCCTTCAGTCGCGAATTGATCCTGGCGACCTGAGGCGTTTCATTGAGCATCGCATGAGCCATTGCCACAAACAGAAGTGTGGCGGGCGAATCTGGCGCAGATTGACGTAGCGCGACCAGGGATTCACGGTAAAAGCCTAGAACGTAGCTGCATCGCGCAAGCATTCCATAATACCAAGGAACATAAGGATTTAGCCGGACCGCTCGCTTGGCCAGTTCGTAGCCACGCTTCGGGTCGCTACCAACAAGAGCAAGGCTACCCGCAAGAAAGGCAAGTGAGTCCGCGTCATTTGGAGCAGCCACCGACACTCGGTCATGTTCTTCGACAGCAGCTTCGACATCGCCCTGCAATGCCCGAAGATCGGCAAGCATTATGCGGGCGTAAATGTCGGCCGGATCGAGCGCCAGCGCTTGCTTGACACATTTGCTCCAGCTCTCGATCGAGCCGGAAAGGTTGTCGGTAAACCCGTTGATGGCTTCCACAGCATGCGCAAGTGCCAGCGCGGTCCAAGCTCTTGCTAGACCCGGGTCGAGTTCGATCGCACGCGCCAGTAGCCGTATCGCCTCCTTGTTCGACTCACGGGTGAAAAGGTGCTTCTGCTCAAGCCCAAGCAGATAGCAGTCATAGGCCTGCAAACTTGCTGGAGCCTTCCGACGAGCAGCATCGCGTCGCAGATTGGCGAGCTGACCGTGGCAAGTTGCAAGGACATTGATGACGTTTTCGGTCACGCTGTCCAGCATCGCAAACAGGTTGTTCGCGGAACGATCGTAACGCATCGTCCAGACATCGACCCCTGTGTGGGCGTCGACGAGTTGGACGCGGATGCGCACCCGCTGCCCGTCCACTTGAAAACTTCCCTCGATCACATAGTCGGCATTCAACTCTCGTCCGAGAGCTCGCACGTCAACACGCCGTCCCTTGTAGGAAAGCATTGTTTGGCGGGCGATCACCGCAAGGTCCCGGTAGCGAGAGAGATCAACTATGAGGTCCGCCGACAAACCATCAGCGATACGAGTCCAGCGTTCTTCTCCGCTTAGATTGTCGAACGGGAGAACTGCGAGGACCGGCGGACCCGGCTCGTCGGTCGAAAGACTTCCGGGTGGTGCATGGCTGCGGTCCTGCTGGCGGTGATCGGCAAGTAACCCAGCAAGCGCCACTTTACTGCGAACATCGAGCTTCCGATAAATGGCCGAAAGATGGGTCCGAACGGTGGTAGGCGCTATGAAGAGTGTTTCGCCAATTTCGCGATAAGTCATTCCCTCCGCAAACTTTGCCGCGACCATCAACTCCCGATCCGATAAGCCGGCGAGAGGATTGCCTACGGGGCGAAGCATCGTTCCATTTTCCTTGCTGCCGACCTGTGGCCAGAACCCGATGGCCTTACATCAGGATGAAAATACTACAGATGCGATATCGAAAACACTGCATTTGCACGATTCCATGCGACGGGTCAGCATCCTAGTCTCTGCAGGTGGGCAGGTTAGGTTGCTTGGCAGGCCTGGTCGATTTAGAACACGGAGGGCTCCATGACAAAGTTGCCTGTCTTGACCGTACTACTGGTGCTTTTGGTGTCGGCGGGGCCATGCTTGTCCGAAGGTACCCAAACCGACAGCAAACTGACTTCGGAAGAAACGGTGAAAGCTGCCAGCGCTGAACTGTATTCCGACATTCTCGTGCGAGCATGCAGGAACGGATGGCGGTATCCGCGCAGCTACATTGAAAACGGATTCAGGCGCCACCTGGCGGAGCTGAAACTGCAGCTTGTCGATCAGGGTTACACTGTCGTACCCGACCTGACCGCGAATGATCCGCAGGTCCAAAGAACGATATCGAGGACCAAACGCCGTCTGGTTGGCTCGCGCCAATTCAGCTGTTCCCACCCATACTGGCGCGATGAATGACTCCAACGCGACGGTGTGCAATCTGATAGCCTGATTTCCGGCGGTTCTCCCCAGGTTGGAAGGATGGCGTTGACGAATGGCAGGTTGTTATTCCGGGAGGAGTGACACTCCTCCTGGGGCTGTAAACAACTTCATGGAATGACCGCTCTTCGGCTGCGTGGCTCCGCAAGCTGCCGATCCGCTCCCGGCCCAAAAGCCGAGCTAGCCTCAGTTGGCCCTTAGTAGGCGAGTGATAGCCCAATTTTCCTGCAACGAAGACCCGCTAGGCCCGCTGACCGACGAAGAAAGTGCGATTTCTCCTGTCGTTGATCTCCCTTGCAGCCGGCTGGCCCAGGATTGCCGGTGCAAGCAGTCGAACATGCTATTTCGCTAAAACCTGGAACCTATTGGTGCACTGAGCCTTGAGTCGCGGTTCGGAGGGTGCATGAGTAAGGCAGCAAACGGGCTCTCTTTCGTCGAGTTTCAGTCGCCGACTCTGGTCGCGACGGCGCCCGAGGGCAGCGAATGGATCCACGAGATCAAGTACGATGGCTACCGCACCGAGCTCATCATTGAGCGCGGCAAAGCGCGGGCCTTCACGCGCCGTGGCTACGACTGGTCGCATCGATACTGCCGGATAGTTGAAGCAGCTGCGAGCTTGCCGGTGAAGACCGCGATCATTGATGGGGAGGCTGTCGTTCTCGGCGACACCGGCCTTCCGGATTACCAAGCCCTGGAAAGGGAGTTGGGCAATCCAGATTCGGCGAGGCTCATCTTCTATGCCTTCGACCTGCTGCACCTTAATGGGCGCGATCTTCGGCAACAGTCATTGGTGAAGCGCAAGGCAGCCCTGGAGAGGCTACTGGAGAACACCGCGCCGACACTAAACTATGCCGAACATCTGGAGGTAAGCGGCAAGGATGTGTTTCAACATGCCTGCCGGATGGGGTTGGAGGGGATCGTATCCAAGCGCGTCGATGCGGCCTACGGCTCGGGGGTTCAGACCAGTTGGTTGAAGGTAAAGTGCATCAAGAGCGACACCTTCCCTATCGTGGCTTTCGTAGAGAAACTCGGTGCTCACCCGCGCCGCATTGCATCGCTTTATATCGGGCGCCGCGAGGGCAACCGACTGCTCTATGCCGGCAAGGCTCGCAGCGGGTACACCTTGAGCGCTGCGAAACTTGTGCGAGAGCGGCTTGACCCGCTGATCATCAGCAAGTCGCCTTTGTCAGAGCCGATTGTGAAGCCGAAAGCGACTTGGGTGAAACCACACGTGCTGGCCGAGGTCCAGTTCAGCGGCGTCACCGATCGCGGGGTGCTGCGCGAGGCAGTGTTCAAGGGTTTGCGCGAAGACCTCGTGCCAATCCCGGCCAAGCCTCAAGCGCCATCAAAGCGACGCGGGCCAACCCGGAAACATGGCGTTCCCAGTGAAAACATCCTGCAACTGCTGCCAGACGCTGTCTCGCCCTCCAAGGACGAGCTTGCGCGTTACTGGGAGAGGGTTGCGGATCATGCCCTGGTTCATCTCGGCCACAGACCGCTGAAGCTGGTCCGCCATGCTCATGGCGCGACCTTCTATCACAAAGGCGCACTGCCGCAGATCCCGGCGGCAGTGCATCAATTGCGGCTGCAGAAGCGCGAGGGTGGCGAAGGTGTGCGCGTGTGGGTGGACGACCTTGCCGGTTTGCTGGGACTGGTCGAGATGGATGCGGTAGAGCTGCATCCCTGGAACGCCACCGTCGACGATATCGAACATGCCGACCGTATTGTTCTGGACCTTGACCCCGGCGAGGGCGTGGAGTGGGAGCAAGTCATCGAGGCCGCACTGGCGCTCCGCGACATCCTGGAAGCGGAAGGGCTGGAGAGCTGGCCGAAGGTTACTGGCGGCAAAGGCATTCACCTGATGGTCCCGCTGGAGAGCAAGATCACGCACGACAGCGGCCGCCTCTTGGCCAGGTCCTTCGCCAATCGGCTCGCTGAAGCGCATCCGGACCGCTATCTACTTTCGGCCTCGCCGTCGGCTCGAACAGGCCGCATCTTCATTGATTACCTCCGCAATGGTCGGGGCAGCACTGCGGTGGGCGCCTTCTCGCCACGGGCGCGCCGCGGTTTTCCAATCGCCCATCCGGTGACCTGGAGCCAGGTTGAGGCAGCCATCCGTCCAGATGCCTTCACGATCGACCGTCCGTTCAGGGCGGCCCTCAGAAAAGCTGCGTGAGCGCAAACGCCGGAAATGAAGAGTGCTCGCCGGAGACATCCCGAATGAGATCACGTCGTGTCTTTGCCGGACCGGCCGAGTTCTATCCAGGCTGGCGCATGATCACTCGGCTTTTCCCAACCGCGCACGTCAGCGTCAACGCCGGCGTCACACAACCTGTCCGAAAGGGATGGGCTGACCAGAAGATGATCCATCCTCAGGCCGGAACTTCGATCATAGCGACCCTGGTAGGAGAAGTTCCAATAGGTGTAGACGCCTTTCTCCGGGTGGATGCGGCGGACGCCATCGGTCCAGCCGCCATCAAGCATTTCGGCATAGGCTTGCCGGCTCTCCGGAAAGTAGACTGCATCGCCTAACCAACGTTGCGGCACCACGGCATCGATCGGGGTGGGCACGACATTGTAGTCGCCGCAGAGAATGCTTGGGACGCCTTCCCTGAGCAGCAGCTTGCCGTAGCTGATCAGGCGGTCGAACCAGCGCAGCTTATACTCGAATTTCGGGCCAGGAGCGGGATTGCCGTTGGGCAGGTAGAGGCAGCCGACGACGATCCCATCCACCTCAGCCTCAATATATCGGCTGTGCGTGTCGTCAGGATCGCCCGGGAGCCCACGACGGCGCTCCAACGGCTCTTTTCCACGAGCGAGTATGGCTACGCCGTTGTAGGACTTTTGCCCGTGCCAGATTGCGCCGTAGCCGGCGTCCCTGATGGCTTCGGCGGGGAATTTCTCATCCGAGGTCTTCAATTCCTGAAGGCACACGACGTCATAGTCGGTCTGACCCAGCCACTTGATGAGCACAGGCAGGCGGCCGTTCACACCGTTGACGTTGAATGTTGCGATGCGGGTCATCAGGAGCTCTCTCCAAAACTCTTCACGCGGTATCAAGGTGAATGGCTCAGCAGTTGATCCCTCACTACGCTGCACAGGAAGACCGCATGCCGTCGGACCCTCTGCCATCAGATTTCGACATCGTTGATCCTCTCGGCTCCTTTTAACCGCCGAGCGTGGGGAAAGTTCAAGATGACAGCGATAGGATGAGTCCGGCCGAACTCGAGCGAAACTCTCAGGCAGGTGCGATGCGGCCCTCGACTGACTGAATGTCTGAAATGCGCCTCGAAGCCGACATCAAGAGTCGGCGTGCCGAACGTCCTGTCTGGCAGAGAGCGAACAGGCAGCTTACGGTATGATGATCCTCAGACGGGGCCGTTCGCGGCCCCTAAACTCGCGTTGAAAATCCTTGGCGCGCCATTGCAGTAGTGATGTCACCGCCTCCCGCAGTTTCATTGGTGGCGCAATCGTAAGGCCAAACGTCCAAAGAACTGCGCCTTGGGCAAATAGCCAAGGTCACTTATCAAAACTGATGGTTATGATAAATTCGCTCTCTCTGGGCGGAGTTTGGCATGAAGCGTCGACTGATTTTTGCAGTGTGCATCCTGATAAGTCAGGTGGCGGTCGGAAACGCCCAGACGGTTGAGACGGCGGTAGCACGCGCCCAGACGACTTCCGACAACAATATCATCCAGAATGCCGCTCTTTCCAAGGACTACACCACCCTTATAGCAGCTGTGAAAGCGGCCGGGCTGGTTGAGACGTTGGAGGGTAAAGGCCCGTTCACTGTTCTCGCGCCGACAGACGCCGCATTTGCAAGATTGCAGCAAGGTGCAGTGCAGGTTCTTCTTGCGCCCGAAGCTAAAAACGAACTCTCCAAAATCCTAAAGTGTCATGTGATTTCCGGAGATCTGAGTACCGACGCGATCCTCGCTGAGATAGCCGCGAACAACGGAGCCTACTCGGTCGACACAATCGGGGGATGCTCTCTCACTTTTCGGGCGGCAGGAAGCAATATTTCTGTAACGGACCAATTTGGCGACATTGCCAGTCTCGTTGCCAGCGACGTGAAACAGACGAACGGCTTGGTCTACGCGGTCGACAAAGTACTTTCGCCCGGCGCTCCAGACACCTCTCACGAAATTCACGCCTCTAGGATCTTTGCCGGACCGAACGAATATCCACCCACTAATTTCGCGGCTTATGGGATTCTGGCATTCAAATCGAAAGTTACCATCTACGACCAGGAACGGCAAAAGATGCTGTGCGAGGCGTTTGTGAATGCCGTCCTGCCGTCGTCGTCGCTCGTCGTCCCTACAGCGGCCCAAATGGTAACGGTATGGCCGATGGACAGCGCCGAGCATGCAAAGGCCGCAACCAAGGCGAACATAACCAGGACCTGCGACGAAGCCCTTCAGGATTATGGACTGGCTGTTTCGCAAAAGGCAGTCCGCGATGCAGTTGCAAGCGGCGTTGCTGTCGACGGCGACGGGCCTTTTCTGATTGCGTGGGCACCGCCGACGCAAATCGGAAAGCCTGGTGCTGTGGTTCTTAAAGCCGACCTTTCAACAGTGACCGAATACAAGATGGCAAGTGACATCATGCACCGGTGGGTAGTGGAAATTGAAAACAGGCCCGAGCTTTGGAGATCGGGAACGTTCGATAGAAGCTTGATCGCAACAGCTCGCGAGTGGGCGGATCACTACGGGTCCCTGATCTTTTCAGTCGTCGGTGTAAAGTGACGCCCTTCCTAGATTTCATAGCCGGGTTCGGTGTGTCCGGAGTGGTGGGATTGGTGCTTGGGCTCATTGCGATGACGATCATTGCGCCAAACACCACTGGTGGAGCGTTGCTAATCATTTTTGTTGGGATAGCAGTGGGGATTATTTTCGGCGCGATTTACCGCTCATTTAGACCAGCTAAGACGCCACCCGAAACGAAACAGTGAAATTTGCTGAGTACACGAAACGCGCTGGACTAAAAAAAAGATATTGAATAAAAAAGCCGCCGAAGCGGGTTTTTCGTTATCAAATACTAGCCAAAAGCGCGGGGCCGAGGATCATTACCTCCGGCGGCCTGTCTGGAGGCAAAGCGCGGGAATATTCGAGGCCGCCCAGAGCGATCTGCAGGGCATTTGCTGATCCAGCAGAGCCGGGAGATCGGACTGAAGGCACGGATATTTGATGTGATTCTGTACCTCTTCTCAAGCAGCGTTCTGACGGTCGCTGGCGCAGACAGACCGTCAGAACGCCGATCATCACGATGTACGCTTTTGGACGCGGCAAATGTCGACCTTCTGGCCGAAATGAGGCGCATTGCAGACTGGCGACTCTGGGCCGCAAGCGGGAGGTCGGCTTTCGGGCATCGAGCTGACCTAAGCAGTCATTCAACTCATGGCCACAAGTAGCTCATACACGCTCCTCTTGACGCGGCGTGCCACCCTAGCCGATGTCGGGCTGATGTGCGTGGACGGCAGGACGTCCTTGACCACCGCTTCTGGCGCCGCCGATTGGCGAGCCGCCTCTCCATCATTTGCGATGGAACGGAAAAGAAACCATTCAGCATCAGACTGCCGCTTTTCGACGCACCTTTTCGAATACGTCGGAACGAGCGCTTGTCGCGCAGCCCACGATGCCCCCATTGGTGAACCGGTTCCATGAAGAGTCTGACAATACGCCACCGCATCCTCGTCAGTTTCGCTGCCGTTCTGGTGGTCATGTCCGTGATAGCCGTCATGGCGTACGCCTGGTTTCTTCAGGCGGGCCAGGAGGCGACTGAGGTCGAGAAGGGCATCCTACCGGACCTTTATCACAGCACCGAGATCATGACGGGCCAGATGGCGGCCCATAGTCTGCTTCAGGAATTTGCCCTTCAGGAAAACCCGTCGGACAGAAGCACGCTTGAAAGCGCGATCACGACCAATCGCGACCAAGTGCAGCGATCGATGGACGACTATGAGGCAACAATCGTCTCCGACATCGACAAGCAGAATTATGCACTCGTCAAAGAACTCGCCAACCAATTCCGTCTGGCTGAAACTGCTGTGCTGGACACAAGCCGGGCTGCCTTGTCGAAAGGTGAAACTCCCAATGAAAGCCCGGCCCTCAAGAACACCGTAGAGCCGATTTTTGTAAAATTGCAGTCCGCTCTGCAGGCCATGGTTGAGGATCATAGAGGCGAGGCAAACAGTGCGACCCAGCGGATCAGCTCGATCGTTAGAACGGCCGAAGTCGGTTTGAGTGTTGGCTTGTTGGTAGCCCTCGGGCTAGCCCTTCTTTTGGGTTACCAGCTGTTTCGCGCCATTACAGGTCCGCTCACCCGTTTGGTCAACGCGGTTCAATTGATGCGGCAAGGCGACTTCAGCGAACGCCTCGATCTGATGCGCCGAGACGAATTCAGTGTGCTTGCCGACGGCTTCAACGCAATGGCGGACGATCTCACAACCCTCATTGGTCAGGTTCAAAGGTCCAGCATACAGGTCGGCACGTCGATAACTGAGATCGCCGCCACCTCCAAGCAACAGCAGGCAACTGCGACTGAAATCGCAGCGACCACAACAGAAATCCGCGCGACAGCCAAGGAAATCTCCGCCACATCAAACGAGCTGGTCCGCACGATGAACGAGGTCTCCACAGTTGCCGAACAAACGGCTGCCGTCGCCGGCGGAGGTCAAGCCGGGCTGACCCGTATGGAAGAAACCATGCAGCAAGTCATGGAAGCGGCCGGCGCGATCAATTCCAAACTCGCGATCTTGAGTGAGAAAGCCGGCAGCATCAATCAGGTGGTGACGACCATCACAAAAGTCGCCGATCAGACGAATCTGTTGTCGCTCAACGCTTCCATCGAGGCTGAGAAGGCAGGCCAATATGGCCGGGGTTTTGCAGTTGTAGCGACGGAAATCCGAAGGCTCGCGGACCAGACGGCTGTCTCCACCTACGATATTGAGCAGATGGTCAAGGACATCCAGTCGGCAGTCGCGGCCGGGGTGATGGGCATGGACAAGTTTTCCGAGCAGGTCCGCCGGGGTATGCAGGAAATCCAGCAGGTCGGCGGGCAACTCTTCGATATCATTCAGCAGGTTCAGGGGCTGGTGCCACGTTTCGAAGTCGCCAATGAAGGCATGCAAGCACAGGCGACCGGCGCGGGGCAGATCAGCGACACGCTAACCCAGCTAAGCGAGGCAGCTCAGCAAACAGTCGAATCCCTTCAGCAATCGACGCTCGCGATCGACGAGCTCAATCAAGTCTCAGGCGGCATGCGAAGTAGCATTTCGAGGTTCAAGCTGCGAGCATAGCGAGTCGGCAGTAGGAGGTGACAATGCTATTCCTCGCCTTCAGCATGGGTCCGGATCGCTACTTGATCGATGTCCACCAAATTGAAGAGGTGCTGCCCTATTTCGATGTGAAAGTTCTTCCGGGTGCGCCAACTGGTGTGGTGGGTTTGGTCAGCTATAACGGAATACCCATCCCTCTGATCGATGTTACCCATCTTGCGCTTGGCCGGCCATCGGAGCGCCTATTGAGCACCCGGATCGTTGTGACGCGCTATCCGGCGCATGATGGCGAGCAACGCCTGCTGGGGCTGATCGCGGAACGGGTGACGGATACGCTCGAGCGACACCCTGCCGATTTCGCGCCGTTCGGACTTGAACAAGGAACCCCGCCCTATCTTGGGCCGGTGGCTTCCGATGGTTCGGAGATCATTCAGTCGGTCAAAGTGGAAGCGCTGCTTTCGGAAGAGATTCGTACCGCTTTGCTCCGCCAGGCCGCAATAGGTGATCAATGACCGGCGCAATAGAAAAGCTCCTGATGGAAACCATCGGACTGGACAGTGCCAGTGTTGGTCCGACAGTGGTTCGTCAGGCGGTCAGAGACCGGATGGAAGCATGCCGGATAACCAACCCTCAGGCCTATAGGGAACACTTGACCGTTTCCTCGCAGGAGCTGCAGGAGCTGATCAATGCGGTGGTGATCCCAGAGACCTGGTTCTTTCGCGACCGAGAAGCGTTCACGATGCTGGCGCGGCATGCGCGCGTGCACAAGCCTGCTCAGCCGATAAGAGTCCTGAGCCTGCCATGTTCAACCGGCGAAGAGGCTTATTCGGTCGCCATGGCGATGTTCGATGCCGGCTTTGAGGCGCACGAGTTCAAGATCGATGGCGTGGACGTCAGCAGTCGCAATATCGCCACGGCTGAACGCGCCATCTATGGGCGCAATTCGTTTCGCGGGAGCCATCTCGAATTTAAAGATCGCTATTTCGAAGCGGCTGAGGGCGGGTTGCGGCCTATTGCTGGGGTGCTGAAACAGGTTCGGTTCAGGGTAGGAAACCTGTTCGGCTCTCGCGCTTTCGGGCAAGAGGTGTATGACATCCTGCTTTGCCGCAATTTGCTGATCTACTTCAATCGAGAGCTGCAGGATCGCGCATTGAGCTGCCTGAAGGACCTGCTGGCCAAGGACGGACTTCTTCTGGTCGGTCCGGCGGAAGCAGCTCTTCCAAGGTTGCATGGCTTTATTTCCGCTGAATGGCCATTGGCCTTTGCCTTTCTGAAATCGGAGGCCGTCAAGACCACGGCGCCGAAAGTTCCGGCCGCCGTCCCGGTGCGGGCGCCAAGCCCGAAGGTCAACAAGAGCGAGCCTCTTCTTCCGTTCCGACCGACAATTGGCAATGAAGGCCGTAGGCAGGCTCCGACCAAGCCGCTTGCACAGGCCTCGGAAAGCCTCATCGCGGTTGAACGGATCGCCAATGCAGGACGGGTAAAGGAGGCACAGGAGGTCGCCCTGGCGCATCTCAAGGAATTCGGTCCTTCCGCGGAAATCTTCTACCTGCTGGGCCTCGTCCAAGATGCGGATGGTTCTGCACCCGAAGCCGCGCGAAGTTATCGCAAGGCGCTCTATCTCGCACCAAATCATCGAGAAGCTCTCGTCCATCTGGCCTTGCTGCTTAGCAAGCAAGGCGACCATAACGGCGCCGAGGCGCTGGCCGGCCGGCTGGGTCGGGTCCAGAAAAGGAGCGGCGGCTGATGGCGGCTTCGACAAAGATCGCTCAGCCGGTGGAGGAGATTGCAATCGACGACTGCTGGCGGCAAATAGGCGTACGGGGCGACAAGTCATGTCCGCTACTGGAGCAGCATCTCCACTGCCGGAATTGCCCGACCTACAAGAAGATTGCACGACGCCTTCTTGACCGTGCAGCGCCCTCGGCATACCGCGACGAATGGCATGATAACGCTGATCGTGCAGGGATCCATTCGACAGACAGCGACGCGCTGCAGACGGCCGTTCTCTTCCGTTTGGGGGACGAATGGCTTGCACTGCCGGTCGGTATTTTTCATGAAGTGGCTGAATCTCGTCGCGTTCATTCACTTCCACACCGCAGGAACAGTGCACTGCTCGGTATTGCGAATGTCCGTGGTGAATTGCTCATTTGCCTGTCCCTGGCCGAATTGCTCGGGATAGACGAGCGCAAGGAGGGGGAACAAGGCACACGCACCAAGGTATTTCGCCGCCTAGTCGTGGTAGGCGAGCACGACAAGCGGGTTGCTTTTACGGTTGACGAGATCCACGGCTTACATCGGTACCAAGAACGCGACACTCTCGATGTTCCGGCCACGATTGGCAAGGCAGTGTCGGCCGCTACAGTTGCCGTGCTGCCGTGGCAGGGACGAGCCGTTGGCTGTCTCGATCCACGACAACTGCTCACGATGCTTGACCGGAGCATCGCATGACAGATGGAGACTTCAGCCAGGTTTCGATGCTCACCCTCTTCCAGGCCGAACTGGAGACGCAGTCACAGGCTCTAACCTCTGGGCTTCTGGCACTCGAACGCGATCCTATCGCCCCCGACGCCCTGGAAGCATGCATGCGTGCCGCGCATTCCCTGAAAGGAGCTGCCCGCATCATCGACCTGATGCCCGCGGTCAAAGTTGCAAATGCGATGGAAGACTGCCTGGTCGCCGCGCAACGTGGGCAGCTGAGGGTGCGACGGGAGCATATAGATGCGCTTCTGCAGGGCTCTGACCTTTTGAAATTGATCGCATCGGGATCATCGAGCGACAGCGCCAACTCAGAAGTCGAAACCTTTCTCGCGAAGTTCGAGGAATTGTCCCTCCCCAAGGCAAAGCCCGGGCCCCAAGATTCTGCAGCTGATTTCGCAACTCCAGATCATGCCCAGGAGCAACTGGCGACGACCTCTTCAGCGAACCTCCTAGTTGCGGCGGAACCGCAAGCCCAGGGCAGCATCGGCTCTGATAGAATGGTTCGGGTGACGGCAGACAGCCTGAACCGATTGCTCGGGTTGGCTGGCGAGTCGCTGATGGAAGCTCGGCGACTCAGGCCATTCGCTGACGGGCTGCTACGGCTGAAGCGACTTCAAGCGGACCTCGCGAGTTCGTTCGACAATCTTCATGCAATGCTGCCGCCGGTTTCAAACAATGCGGCGGTGGTGGAGGCGCTGGCTGAAGCGCAGCGAAAGCTTCGGTTGAACCAAGCGTTCCTGGCGGAGCGTCTCGATGAATTGGATTCAGTGGATCGGAAAGCGACTGATCTTGCCAACAGATTGTACGATGAAACGTTGGCGAGCCGGATGCGGCCTTTTGAGGACGGCGTGCGACACTATGCGAGAACGATCCGCGACCTCGGTCGTACCCTTGGCAAGCGGGTGCGACTGGAGATCGTAGGCGGCTCGACCGGCATCGACCGTGATATCCTCGAGCAGCTTGATGCCCCTTTGGGGCATCTCCTGCGCAACGCTGTAGACCATGGGCTTGAACCGCCTGATGAGCGCCTCGCGATGGGTAAACCCGAAGAGGGGCTGATCAGGCTCGAAGCGAGGCATAATGCCGGGCTGCTGCAGATAGCCGTGGTGGATGACGGCAGGGGGGTCGAGCTCTCGAAGCTGCGCGAGACTGTCGTCGCCCGGCAACTTGCAACCAGGGAAAGTGCTGACACACTCAGCGAAACCGAATTGCTCGCATTCCTGTTTCTGCCAGGCTTTTCGATGAAAGCGGGCATTACCGACGTCTCCGGTCGCGGTGTGGGGCTCGATGCAGTGCAAGCCATGACGAAGGAAGTGCGGGGAGTCGCAAGCGTCTCCTCAGAATTTGGGCACGGAACCCGATTTCAACTGCAACTGCCGCTGACGTTGTCGGTCCTGCGCACGCTGCTCGTCGATGTCGATGGGGAGCCTTATGCTTTTCCACTCGCTGCCATTTCCAAGACTTTGAAACTGCAGCGGACGCAGATCACTCTCCTGCAGGGGCGGCCACATTTTCGATTGAATGATCGACAGATTGGGCTGGTCACCGCGCGCGAGGTGCTGGATCGAGGTGAGCCCGGATCGGAACCGAACGAACTCTCGGTCGTCGTCGTGGATGCGGGCCGGGGCGATGCGTACGGCCTGATCGTCGACCGTTTTCTCGGGGAACGCGAGTTAGTGATCAGACCTCTCGATCCACGGTTTGCCAAAATTAAGGATATCAGCGCAGCAGCTCTGATGGAAGACGGTTCGCCTGTTCTGATCTTCGACGTCGACGATCTGATCCGATCGGTGGAGAAGCTTGCGTCGTCGAGCGGATTTCGAACTCTTCGGCGCGCCGCGGGCGGTCCCGAAGCGAGCAGGCGCAAGCGCGTGCTCGTGATTGACGATTCACTGACGGTTCGCGAACTCCAGCGCAAGATGCTGGGCAATTACGGTTATGAGGTCGAAGTTGCGGTCGACGGTATGGACGGGTGGAATGCCGTCCGGTCTGGTCCTTTCGACCTCGTCGTCACCGACATCGACATGCCTCGCATGGATGGCATCGAACTGGTGAGTTTGATCAGAAAGGACACTCATCTCAAGAACACACCCATCATGATCGTTTCATACAAGGATCGGGAAGAAGATCGCGCGCGCGGGCTCGACGCAGGTGCTGACTATTATCTGACCAAGAGTAGCTTTCAGGACGAGGCGCTGATCCATGCCGTCGTGGACATGATTGGCGAGGCGGTTGAATGAAATCGAGATGGGACGCCAGCGAATGAGAATCGGCGTAGTCAACGACATGCCGATGGCGGTCGAACTTCTGCGTCGACTGGTCCTGTCGACCGGCGAACATCAGGTCGCGTGGATCGCGACCAATGGGCGAGAGGCGGTCGAGGTCTGCAGACGAGATCTGCCGGATCTGATACTGATGGATCTAGCGATGCCAGAGATGGATGGCGTTGAAGCGACCCGCAGAATCATGGCGGAAACTCCGTGCTCAATCTTGCTTGTGACCGCCAGTATCGAAGCCAACCTCGCCGGCGTCTACGAAGCAATGGGTCATGGCGCCCTTGACGCAGTCGATATTCCGTCGGTGGGCATCGAAGGTAACGCGTCCTCGCAATCCGCCCGGCTTTTGACGAACAAGATAGGAACGATCGGCAAGCTGATCGGTGATGCGCCGACCCAGGCTAAAAGGCGGATGTCACGTGCGGCTGAGCCGACACCTCGACGCCTGATTGCAATCGGTGCCTCTGCCGGCGGGCCGGCTGCCGTTGCCGCAGTCCTGAGTTCGTTTCCCGTTGACTTTGGCGGCGCGATTGTACTGGTCCAGCATCTCGATGCTCAGTTCGTTCCAGGCCTCGTTGATTGGCTGGGGCAGCATACGCCTCTCCCGATCCGTCCGGCGCGGGAAAGGGATAGTCCTCAAGCGGGCACCGTTCTCGTTGCCAGTTCTGCGGATCATCTGGTTTTCAAGTCAGCTCGGCAACTTGGCTATACGCCCAGCCCCAAGGACAATGTTTATCGGCCGTCCGTAGATGTGTTCTTCGAAAGTGCGGCGCAATGGTGGCCCGGCTCGGTGACTGGTGTTCTGCTCACAGGCATGGGCAGGGATGGTGCGCGCGGGCTGAGACAGCTCCGCGACAAGGGGCATCTCACAATCGCGCAGGATAAAGCAACCAGTGCCGTCTATGGCATGCCGAAGGCCGCCGCCGACATCGGCGCGGCTGTTGATATTCTTCCTTTGAGTGCTATCGGCTCACGTATAATCGAAGCCTGCGAGCGCTCCACGTGAAAGGGCCCGTCCGATGACGCAAGAACCAGAGCTGGTCCCGCCACTCGCAGATAATTATTCATCCATGGTTCTGCTCATCGATGATCAGATCATGGTTTGCGAGGCGGTCAGGCGCGCTCTAGCCACCGCGCCCGATATTTCCTTACACTTCTGCACCGACCCATTGAGAGCGATGACGGTCGCGGATGAGGTAAAGCCAACGGTTATTCTGCAGGATCTCGTCATGCCCGGGGTCGATGGGCTGCATCTGGTGCGAGAATACAGGAAGCATGGGTCGACACGCGCGGTCCCAGTCATTGTGCTGTCGAGCAAGGAAGATCCAGCCACCAAGGGCGAGGCGTTCGCTGCGGGAGCGAACGACTATCTCGTCAAACTGCCGGACCGTATCGAGTTGATTGCACGTATTCGATATCACACGCGGGCCTATCTGGATCACGTCCAGCGAGACGCGGCGTACCGAGCGCTAAGGGAAAGCCAGCGACAGCTGATCAGTGCAAATCTCGAGCTTGAACGTCTGACGAGGATCGATGGCCTGACGGGTCTAGGCAACAGGCGCTATTTTGACGAATATCTGGCGGCTGAATGGAAGCGCGCTTTTCGCGCACAGTCCCCATTGTCGCTGTTGATGATCGATGCAGACAACTTCAAACGATACAACGATACCTATGGCCACATGGCCGGCGACGAGGTGCTCAAGCAAATCGCCAGCGTAATCCAGAGTGGTTCCGGCCGCTCCACCGATCTCGCTGCGCGGTACGGAGGCGAAGAGTTCGTCATCGTGCTGGTCGACACTTTACTGGAACAATCCAGCGCGATCGCAGAGCGGCTCGTCCAGAGCGTGCGGGAATTGAACATACCCCACGGCCCGGATCGCGTGACCATCAGCGTTGGCGCCGCAACAGCGGTGCCCACCGAGAACGAGACGCCAAACGATTTCGTCAACGCCGCCGATTTGGCTCTGTTTCGTGCCAAATCGGAAGGACGAGATCGTGTTGCGCTTCATATGTCCCGCAGCTAGAGAAGCTCAATGCACCTCCGAAGAGCGGGTGTGTAATTTGAGGCTAAGATGGGGCGTGAGAGCGGCACTCGGTTGAAGATAGGAGCCGGACAACGGGCTTGAAGACTGGTTGGGCAAACGTTGGGAATGACAGCGACAGCGAGCTGGCCAGGTTCCGCTCCCTCCTCCTTATCATTGCGCCGCTTAAAACCCCAGGGTTGATTGCCGTGTGAAGCACTGGCGCGGCGAGGAAAACTTGCGGCGCGCTTCGCTGCAGAATTCCGGGAGGAGAAGGCTGAGCGTGTTCCAGAGGTCTATTAACTCCAGCAGGCGGAACCTTGCGAGCCTCGAAGCCTTCTTCCTGTTAGCTAAGGAGGAAACCAATGGCAAATCTGGGAAGACTGGCTGTCGCGATGCTTGGCATTCTTGCTTACCAAAATCGCGATAAGATCGGTGACTTGATCCGCGGCGCGGGAAATCGAGATCCAAACAACACACAAGGCGGGCTCTTGGATCAGCTGTCCAAGGGCGTCTCCGGGACCGCGTTTGGGGACATCCTCGACCGCTTCAGAAATGCAGGAGCGGGATCGAAGGTCGATTCGTGGGTTAGTACCGGACCCAACGAACCGATCGACCCGAAGGACGTGGAGACGGCAATTGACGAGGACACTCTCACTGCGCTTTCGATGCAAACTGGTCTGTCGCGCGATGAGTTGATTGCCCGGATCACTAAAGACTTGCCCGAGGCGGTCGACAAGCTGACGCCAAGGGGCGAACTGCCAGCAGCGACCGATGAGATCGCACTCCTAGATCAGGTGCCGCCACGCACTCCAGAGCGGTAAACGGGGGATTACATCGACCGTTAAATTGGCCGCGCCGCAATCCGGAGCGCATGACTGAACGGGCGGGCCACGGCCTGCCGTTGGGCGCCGCGAAGGAAAGAGTGGTGAAAGGGGGCGATCTTCTCTTTGGACTGGTTGTGATGAGGCGGGACCCTGGCACAGGTCGGCGTTGAGTTCCACTCTGCATTTTATTCAACATGACCCTAAATTGATTGGTCCACCCGGTTCCGAAACGACACAATGCGGGCTCGGCTGAGGCCCCTCCGTCTTTGAGGTATCGTCCTCGCGACCGCGTAAACAAGAAAGTGAATGATCGACCGACGTGACGCGATCACCCCATGTAGCGGCTTGCCGATCGAGCTTCAAAGTCAGCCTGATAGACTTTTGAAATAGACGTCATACAATCCCATTTTTCTGCTTTCAATGAAAGCAAAGCGAAATGGCCGAAGAACGCGCCCAACGCCGTCTTGCCGCCATATTGGCCGCCGACGTGGTGGGCTACAGCCGACTTCTGGACCTGGACGAGCAAGGAACATTGAACGCGTTAAAGAGGAGGCGGAAGGAGATCCTGGAACCACTGGTCCGCGACCGTCACGGCCGTGTCGTAAAAGTGATGGGTGATGGCGTCCTAGTCGAGTTCGGAAGCGCAGTGAACGCGGTGTCATGCGCCGTCGAACTCCAGAAGCGGATGATGGCCGCGAACGAGGGTTTGGCGTTCGACCGACAAATCAACCTGCATATCGGCATCAATCTGGGCGATGTCGTTGTCGAGGACGGCGATCTGTTCGGCGATGGCGTTGTTGTCGCAGTGCGGCTTCAGGCAATGGCCGGGGCCGGAGATATCTGCGTCTCCGGCAGCGTCTACGATCAAGTCAAGCGAAAGCTTGAATGCGACTTCGACGAACTCGGTCCGCAAGCGATCAAGAACGTTGCCGAACCGGTATCCGTTTACCGGATTCGGTTATCGGCCTCATCTGAAAGTGGCGGACCGGCAGAGAAAGCGCCGCTGCCGCTCCCCGGCAAGCCCTCCATCGCCGTCCTTCCCTTTACGAACATGAGCAACGATCCGGAGCAGGAGGCTTTTGTCGACGGCCTCACCGAAGACCTGATCACGGATCTGTCGAGGAACAGCGAGTTGTTTGTCATCGCCAGCAACTCGGCTTTTGCATACAAGGGCAGGCATATGGATGTGCGTCGCATCGCGCGAGAACTGGGAGTGCGCCATCTTCTTGAGGGTAGTGCACGGCGGGCAGCTGGACGGGTGCGTATCAACGCTCAATTGATCGATGCGATCGGGGGCGACCACCTTTGGGCCGAAAGATTCGACCGAAGCCTTGAAGATATCTTCGCTGTTCAGGACGAGGTGACCGGCAAGATTGTCGAGGCTCTGGTGGGCCGTCTGACCGCCGCGCCGGGGCGCAACAGACCGAAGAACCTGGAGGCCTATGATTTATGTGTGCGTGCACGGGCCTTGGGCCTGCAAACGGCACTCACCGCGAAAGAAGCCATTTTCCTGCTGAACCGGGCAATTGCGCTCGATCCGGAATATGCGGAGGCGCATCGTTGGCTGGCACTCAACCTCTGGCTGGGCTGGGAGTTCTGGGACGAACCGATGGACCCCAATCGCACAAGTGCGCTTGCCGAAGCACAGCAGGCGGTCGAACTCGACCCGAATGACGCTGGGAACCGATGGGTATTGGGCGTTATACTAGGACATGAGGGTCGCTGGGCGGAATCGGATGCCGAATTCGCCGCCGCCCACAAGCTGGATCCCAACCACGCCGACGCATGGGCAATGCAAGCTGAACTGACGACGGAAAACGGCCGGCCTGCCGAAGCCATAGAGCAGGTGCGCAAGGCGCTGCGGCTCAACCCTCACCCGCCCGGTTGGTACTACTGGATGTTGGGCCAGGCTCAGTATGCCATCGGCGACTACGAATCCGCGGTTCAAACGTTGCGGAGACCCGAAACTTATCGCACGACTTCACGACGCCTGCTTGCAGCAAGCCTTGCGCAACTTGGCCGTTTGGAGGAGGCGCGCTGGGAGGCGGAAATGTTCATGATAAGCAATCCGCACTTCACAATCAGGCATTGGTCAGCTTCGCAGCCTTTCCCGGCCGAGGACGTCCGACGGCATATCGTGGAAGGCTATCGCATGGCGGGGCTGCCAGAATGACTGTCACGGCTATGCCGTCGGGGCCGCAGTGGATAGCGTCTCGAGGCTGCCGCAGCAGCGAATATTTGGTCTCTTCTGCCGGAACGAAATTCGTCAAATCGAGACTTGAACATGGCAAGTGAAGACTTTCGGCACCGGAAAGCACAACGGGAGGATCTCCCGGCCCTGATTACGCTCATGGACGCGGCGATCTCTGAACTCCAGAAGCCCTTTCTAGATGACGCTCAGATCCAATCCAGCCGGGCCATCATGGGGCTGGATACACAACTTGTCGACGACGGCACTTACTTCCTCGTGGAGCACAACGGCGTTTTGGCAGGTTGCGGCGGTTGGAGCCGGCGCGCAACGATGTATGGTGGAGATCAGTCGCCTGGACGTGATGCAGCGCTGCTTGATCCTGCCAAGGACGCAGCACGCATCAGAGCCATGTACACCCATCCGGACTTTGTCCGGCGGGGGGTCGGCCACTTGATCCTTGCGCTTTGTGAGCGTGCCGCCAAGGCCGAGGGCTTCGCCCGTGCTGAGCTGGCAGCTACCGCGGCCGGAGAGCCACTGTATCGCGCCTGCGGGTACCAATCCGTCAAGAAATTCTTCGACGAGCGTGGCGGGGCTCCGGTTCCTATCCTGCTTATGAGCAAGACGCTCTGACCTCCGGCTTACAGGGCAGTCGCACGCAGTTGGCGGCGCTCGCCGGCACGGAATGCTCACCTATACTTCCGCCCCATGGTCCGCTTTTGGTGAATGGACGGGACCGTACGAATGACTGCCATTGGGCGCAAAGCCGCCGTTCGGCTTCCACTATGCCCAGATCGCATGCCGTCACGTTCGGACGCTCAGTCAAAGCGAACGAGATCTAATCCTGAAGAATCAGCCGGCCGGGATTACCGGCGCAGCCGGATCGTGAGGTCCGGGAACATGGCCGGCAGGAACCACTGCCGCCGCGCCTAAAACGTGCTTCTCTTGATCATCAAAGAAAATGTGGGCCCCGAGCGCCTTCAGGATGGGTGCTTTCTCACGGCTGCCTACGAAGTGCGCCTCGTCAGCTGGTGTTCCCCACGCTCTCAGCGTCCGAATTACGCGCTCATGCGCAGGGGCGTTCCGGGCAGTGACAAGTGCGATGCGGACCTTACTCACGTTGCCCTCATTAAGGAAAACTCGGCGCAATGCCGATAACTTGTGAAGAAAATTGCCAAACGGGCCGCGCGCCATCGGATTGCTCGCGTTCGCGGTCTCATGCGCAAGGAAAGCCTCCAGGCCCTTTTCTTTGTAGATTGCGTCGGACTCGGGGCCAAACACTACAGCATCGCCGTCGAACGCGACCCGGACCTCGCCCTGGGGTGTTTCGGCACGATCCTTGGGCGCCAAGCCAAGCCGAGCAGCGGCTGCTCCGCCGTCCACCGCTCCTTTTACATCCGTGTCCGCGTTTGAGAGAAATAGGTCAATGCCCCAAGCAGGAACAAAAGGAGCGAGTGACCGCCCGCTAGTAAAACTGCCTGTCTTGACGACAAGCCCATAATGATCGATCGACTTGAACGCTCGGAGAGAGAGGTCGGGCGAGTTCTGGGACAGAAGGATCACTTCAACATACGGAGCAGCCTCAGGATCGTTCAGCGCGAGTAACCGCTCGACTACCTCAAAGCCAGCACCCCTGCGGAGGATCACGTCCTCGCGTTCGAGTTGCATGGCCGCATACGACTTGACGCCGTAGTTCTCGAATACGCGATGTTCCTCCTCCAGATCAAAAAGAGCGCGCGTAGAGATTCCGATGCGGAGAGGGCTGGCCCTTAGCGTAGACCCTGGATCGCCATTCCCCTTGTCATCTTCGGCTGTAAGAGAGGCTTCCGCGATTTCCATTTGCCCTTCCTCCGATATTAAGACAGCCTAGGCAATGCCCTTTCTATATTTGACTTATTTCCGAAGAATTGAAGATCTGCGGTTCATTGCGGATCGCTGTCATTTCATCGCGATTTCCTAACTTTTCAAATGCCAGATGGACTTGGGAGCATCGACACGTCGTGGGAAGGTCCACTGGTGTGGTCTAAGCCCTCGAAGGCAGCGATATTCGACTGGACTTCATACGGCAACGAAGCATTGGTGTTGCCAGCGCAGCAGAAGAACAATGGATTAACAACGAGCAGAATCTCCAGCCCGCCAAGACAGCGGGCTTCGGTCAGTACAAGCGCCGGAATGGTCCGGGCTTCTAACTGATGGAGATTTGAAATGTCTATCTTTAACAACACCACTATGAAGGCCGACAATGCGGAAGCCGCCGATACGGCACCCAGCGTCGACGACAGCACCCCAACCCGGAAGCCGCGCGAGAAGTCCGTGGTGACCGTCGCGGTGACGGTCAAGAAGGCAAAGGACGAAGCGCCCGCAGCGCCTACCAAAACCGACATCGTCCTCAAGAAGCTGAAGTCGGCCAAAGGCGCTACAATCCAAACCCTGATGGATGCGACGGGATGGCAGGCGCATTCGGTGCGGGGTTTCCTCTCCGGTACCGTCAAGAAGAAGCTTGGCCACGAACTGCTCAGCGACACCGGCAAGGACGGACAAAGGCGGTACCGCATTGCCGAGGCGAAGACCGCCGGTTGACCTAGATGCGCAAAAGACAGGATCTGGATAGTGAGATCGCCGGGATTGGCGGTCTCACGCGTGATGAACTCACGGCAGCATGGAAAAAGGCCTATGGCTGCCCGCCGCCCAAAGGGGTCAAACGTGGGTTGCTTGAACGGTCGGCCGCCTGGCATCTCCAGGCCAAGCGATTGGGTGGTTTACCTTCGACCGTCAAGAAAACACTCGGAGCAGGCAACGCGCGCCAGTCCAACGTAAAGGCTGTCCAACCGAGCAATACTGGACCGGATCGCGAGGACGGTGTTCCGTCGGTCCGAGCAGCGTCATCGGATAAGGCACTAACGTCGCCGCCACGATCCCTTCCGCCAAGAATCGGCTCCCGTCTGGTGCGGGAATGGAATGGCCGGATGCACGTTATCGAAGTGGTCTATGACGGCTTCGTGCTCGATGGCAAGACGTACGGATCGCTGTCGGCTGTCGCCCGCCGCATTACCGGCGCCCATTGGTCTGGCCCGAGGTTCTTTGGCCTATGACAGCAATCCCTCGCCTCAACTGCGCGATCTACACTCGCAAATCGACCGAAGAGGGATTGGAGCAGGAATTCAATTCGCTCGATGCCCAGCGCGAAGCGTGCGCGGCCTTCATCGCATCGCAGGTCGGTCTTGGCTGGAAGTTGATGCCAAGCCACTACGATGACGGCGGGATTTCGGGCGGCACGATGGAGCGCCCTGCCCTGCAGCGTCTCCTACAGGACATCCGGGACAAAGAGGTCGATGTGGTGGTCGTCTACAAGATCGACCGCCTCACCCGTTCGCTGATGGATTTTTGCAAGATCGTCGAGATCTTCGATGCCAGCTCCGTCTCGTTTGTCTCGGTCACGCAGCAGTTCAACACCACAACCTCAATGGGCAGGCTCACGCTCAACGTGCTCTTGTCCTTCGCCCAGTTCGAGCGAGAGGTTACAGCAGAGCGTATCCGCGACAAGATCGCGGCCTCGAAGAAGAAAGGCATGTGGATGGGTGGCGTGGTGCCCCTGGGCTATCGTGTCGAGTACCGCAAGCTGGTGATTGACGAAACCGAGGCACAAACAGTCAGACACCTGTTCGCCCGCTATCTCACCCTGAGGTCAGTGCGCGACCTTGTCGATGAGGCTGCGAGCGACGGGGTTTCCACACGATCGCGACACCTCATAGACGGATCAGTTGCAGTTACCATGCCGTTTGGCCGCGGCAACCTCTACCACCTGCTTTCGAACCCGGTCTACGTCGGCAAGATCAGGCACAAGGATCAGGTCTACGATGGAGAGCACAAGCCAATTGTCACGTCTGCCACGTTCGACGAGGCCCAGGCACTACTTGCCTCTCAGGCGCCGCGGCGGCGAAGCGAGTCCAATGTCACGCAAGCCCATTTGCTCACCGGTCTGCTCTTTGATGAAGCGGGCGAGAAATTGCGATCGGTTCATGCCAATAAGCAAGGTGTTCGCTACCGATACTATGTCTCAAAGCAGTTCGTCGATGAGCGCAGGAAAGGTTCCGAGGGCTGGCGTCTTCCGGCACCCGCACTTGAGTCAGTTGTTGAGCATCGCCTCAATCGGATTCTCAGTGATCAAGCCCAACTGTCTGATTGGATTTGGCAATGGGCAGACTCTGGCGAAATCCAGGCAGCGATGCGGCGAGTTGACGAGATGCGGTCGTGTTGGGCTTCAGGCACTACGGATGCGAAGCGATCTCTCCTCCAAAAGATCGTTCACAGGATCACCCTCAAGCTTGGTTTATTGACCATCGAACTGGATCGCCGCTCGCTATCGGAATTGCTTCTCGACCGAAAGCTGCCACCCAACGATAGCGCCCAAGTAACTTCCATCGAATGTCCAATCGGAATGAAGCGTCGCGGCGTCGAAACGCGGATCGTGCTTACCAACGGATCCAATATCAACCGGGCACCCGATGCCGCCTTGATCAACCTTCTGCGCCGCGCCCACCTATATCTCGGCCAACTTACAGACGGAGTCGGTCGCAGCCTTACCGACGTTGCCATGCTCAACGGCACCGATACATCCGAGGTCAGCCGCCTATTGCCCTTCGCTTTCCTCGTTCCAAAAATTGCGGCCAACATCGTTGCAGGTGATCAACCTGTTGAACTAACGGCGCACCGGCTGTCCCGATTGTCGGACCTCCCCCTTACTTGGACTGACCAGGCTGCACTCCTGGGCTTCTAACCATCCGGCGAGCATCTCGCTGACCAGTCGACCATCGCTTTGGCAAACACTTGGCTACGGAATTCGCCCGACAGAGACGGACGACTTAAAAGTCGGGTGTTTTGCGTTTACCGCGGCGTCTCAGCCAAGTGTTGCCCACTACTCGGCGCTAACCCACGGAAATGTCGGAGGTATTCTGAGACGGTCGAAACCCCGAAAAACAAGGGGACTGGATGGTGGGCCCGGAGGGACTCGAACCCCCAACCAAGCGGTTATGAGCCGCCGGCTCTAACCATTGAGCTACAGGCCCCACGCGGGCTGGATTAATGTTTTTCGCATCGCGGCACAAGGCTTTCCCGATGGGCTTCCGCAGATCGCCCAAATCAACCCATAATCGCGCTCTACGCGACCCCTTGCGACTTGATCGCAGACCAAGGAGATTTTCATGACCAGACATCTTTTGCCTCTCGCGCTCGCCACTGCAATCGCTTTTCCGGCGATGGCTGGAGCCACCGATTTGCCGACGCCACCCCGCATCATCGTGTCAGGCGAAGGCGAAGCAACCGTAGCGCCTGATCTGGCGGTCCTGACGCTGAGCGTCATGCGCGAGGCCAAGACCGCGCGCGCGGCGCTCGATGCCAACAATGACGCCATGGCCGCCGTGATCGCGGCGATAAAGTCGGCCGGCATCCAGGACCGCGACCTGCAGACCGCCGGCATCCAGATCAACCCGCGCTACAACTACACCAACAAGCCGGACGGCAGCCAGGAAGCCGAACTCGTCGCCTATCAGGTGACCAACACGCTTTCGGTGCGGGTGCGCGATGTCGACAAGACCGGCGAGATCCTCGACAAAGCAGTGTCGCTCGGCGTCAACCAGGGCGGCGGCATCGCCTTCACCAATGACAACCCGGCGGCCACGGTCACCGAGGCGCGCAAGAAGGCGGTCGCCAACGCCATGGCCAAGGCCAAGACGCTGGCCCAGGCCGCCGGCGTCAGCCTCGGTCGCGTGCTCGAGATCACCGATCAGAACATGGCGCCGACGCCAATGCCGATCAACGCCAAGGCCTTCGACGCCGCGGCCGGTGCTGCGGCTCCGGTGCAAGCCGGTGAGAACGCCTACAATGTGCAGGTCACCGTCACCTTCGAACTGAAGTAGGCGGCTCTGACGATCCGTGGCTGAGCCTGACCACGGCAATCATCAGCCAATAGCGTGCATGAAAAACCCCGCGGGATTGCTCCCGCGGGGTTTTTTCGAGCCACACCCTTCAAACGGAAAGGGGCTCGGCTAGTCCCGGCTGATCTTCGTAGGAGATCATGCTGCCAGACCGACCTTCACTGAAGGTCGTGTCTCCCGGCTGATCCTCGCAGACGATCATGCCTCTATGATCCGCCAAAGCCGGCCTTAGCGATAGATGACGGGGCAGCCGCGCTCATTGGCGAACACGACGACGACGCGGTCGCCGTCCTGGCGGCCCATCACCTTCACCGTACGACGGCTGACGTCGACGATGCGGGCACGGCGCAGACCCATGCGTTCGGCCTTGTCGAGGGCGCGGTCCGGCGAGCAGCCACGGCGCCAGTCGCCACGGCGCTCGTCACGGCGATGGCGATAACCGTCGTCACCGGTATAGACGCCGAAACGCGGGTCGTTGTTGTTGCCGAAGCCGAGGTAAAGGCTGTCGGCGTGAGCGGGAACAGCCGCCAGCGTGCCGAGACCGACCAGGGCCGAAAGGGCTGCCGTCTTGATCGTGTTGAACATCGTCTTCTCTCCTTTTGCGGGCCTTCGCCCCCTTGTGAACCGATGAGGGGGAGAATGCGCTTGCCTGTCTGAACTCTTTACGAACCTGCCGTTCATCTCCGGTTCATATGGCGGGAAGAAGGAAAGTTCCGGCCATTTGCCGTCGTCCCCAGCCCTTGGTGAAGGCCAGAACGTCTGACTCGACGCCCCGGTTCCGACCCCGCTGATTGGCCGAATGCATTCGAACGGGAGGCTCCTGCTCACCGTCGCTGGTCCTACGGCTCCTCGTCCAGCACATAGTCAAAATAGTCTTCCGGCTCGGCAAGATCGGTTTCGCTCGCCTTGACCCGGCCGCGCATCGAGATGCCGGCTTCATGCACGGTCTCGGCGCTGCCCGACACCAGCCGGTGCCACCAGTAGAGGTCGCGGCCTTCGGCCACCAGCCGATAGGCGCAGGTGCTGGGCAGCCAGCTGATGGTTCGCACATTCTGCGGCGTCAGCCCGACGCAGTCGGGAACGCGCGCCAGCCGATTGGCATAGTCCGAACAGCGGCAGGTCTCGGCGTCGAACAGCCGACAGCCGACGCTGGTCCAGTAGATCTCGCCAGTGTCCTCGTCCTCAAGCTTTGACAGGCAGCATTTGCCGCAGCCGTCGCACAGTGATTCCCACTCGGCCGGGCTCATCGCCTCCAGCGCCTTGGTTTTCCAGAATGGCGTTTCCATTTCCGGGATGTGGCCCCAGCCGCGGGCAAGGTCAAGCGCGGCAATGGTCGCAATTGCGGCTATCGCCAGGTGAATGACATGAAGTTGCCTTCAAAAGGTCGGTCAATCGCCCCGTACGGCCTCTATCCGTGCCAGACTGGAACCAATCGGCACAAGATCGGTTTCGGCAAGGATGGGACCCCACAAGGAGAATTTCGATGAAACGCCAACCACGGATTCTGGCAGGCACGGCACTTGGCCTGTTGATGGCATCCGCGCCGTTGGGCGCGTTCCCGCTTCAGGGAAGTGTCGCGTCCGGCCTTGCCCAGCGCACGGCAGCCCCATTCATCCTGTCGCAAGCAGCATGCGCCGAAGGCGAAGCGGCCGAAGCCTGCGCACAAAAGCAGCAGGCGGAACCCGAACAGAAGCGCGAACGCAAGAAGGCCCAGCCTGAACAGCAGGCCGCGCCTGCCCAGAGCGAGCAGCCCGCCGAGGAGCAGCAGCCACGCCGGAAGAAGCGCGACCAGCAGCAGCAGACCGAGCAGGCGCCGGCCGAACAGGCAGCACCCGCCGAGGAACAGCAGCCGCGCAGGAAGAAGCGCGACCAGCAGCAGCAGACCGAGCAGGCGCCGGCCGAACAGGCCGCTCCAGCCGAGGAACAGCAGCCGCGCAGGAAGAAGCGCGACCAGCAGCAGCAGACCGAGCAGGCGCCGGCCGAACAGGCCGCTCCAGCCG